>CAZYPC010000097.1:0-16360 GCA_964649165.1 uncultured Chryseobacterium sp. | reverse complement strand
TCTCGCGGCCCTTCTCCGTGCGGATGGGGATGTTCTGCAGGTTGGGGTCGTTGCTCGCGAGGCGGCCCGTGGCGGCGACGGTCTGCAGATAGCTCGTGTGTACGCGGTGCGTCAACGGGTCGGCGGCCTCGGGCAGGGTGTCCACATAAGTGCCCTTCAGCTTCCGCAGGCTGCGATAGTCGAGGATGAGCGGGATGGCGGGATGCGCGTTGCTGAGTTCCTGCAGGATGTCCTCGCTCGTCTGGTACTGCCCGGTCTTGGCGGTCTTCTTCACCTTCCCCTCCCCGAGCTTCAGCGTTTCGAAGAGCACGTCGCCCAATTGCTTCGGGCTGTCGATGTTGAACGGCACACCGCAGGCTTTGTGGATCTCCTCCTGCAGACGGATCAGGTCCGTGCCGAGTTCCTCACTGAACTGCTTGAGCGCGGGGATGTCGATGCGGATGCCCTCGGTCTCCATGTCCGCGAGCACATGCACCAACGGCATCTCCACGTCGCGGAACAGTGTGTCCACTTCATCCTCCTTCAGCAGCGGCTCGAACTTCTGCGCGAGCTGCCAGGTGATGTCGGCGTCCTCCGCGCTGTATTCCTTCACCGCCTCGATGTCAGCGTCGCGCATGCTCTTCTGCGTCTTGCCCCGCTCCTTCGGACCGATCAGCGTTTCGATGCTCACCGGGCGGTAGCCGAGGTAGGTCTCGCTCAGGAAGTCCATGCCGTGCTTCTGCAGGTCGGGCTTCAGCAGGAAGTGCGCGACCATGGTGTCGAACAGCGCGCCCCTCACCTCCACACCGTACTTCGCCAGCACGCGCACGTCGTACTTGGCGTTCTGCGCCACCTTGCCGATGGCCTCGTTCTCCAGCATCGGCTTGAAGATGTCCACGATGCGCTGTGCCTCCGCACGGTCAGCGGGCACGGGCACGTAGTAGCCCTCGTTCGGTTTCCAACTGAAGGCGAGGCCGACGAGCTCGGCCGTGCGTTCATCCGTTCCCGTGGTCTCTGTGTCGAAGCAGAACCGCGGCTGCTTCTTCAGTTGGGCCGCGAGCATGTACATCTTCTCGTTCGTGTCTTCCAGCAGGTAGCGGTGCGCGACCGTGTCGATGGTGGCCAGTTCCTTCAGCTCGACGTTGCCTTCGGCGTCCACGCTCGTGCCGAAGAGGTCGACCTGTCCCGCTGCTGGACGCGGCGCCGACTTCTTCGCTGTCTTCGCCTCAGGAGCGCTCGACCCATTCGTATCACCTCCTAGCACCCGGTTCGTGAGCGTCTTGAATTCGAGCTCGCTGAAGACTTCCAGCACCTTGTCCTTGTCCGGCGGATCGAGGTGCAGGGCATCATGGTCCAGTTCCACGGGCGCATCGATGATGATCGTCGCCAGCTTCTTGCTTTTCCGCCCCTGCTCCGCGAAAGCGATCACATTCTCCTGCTGTTTGCCTTTCAGCTTGTCCGCGTTGGCGATCACGCCTTCCAGGGATCCGAATTGCTGCACCAGCTTCATCGCCGTCTTCTCGCCGATGCCGGGAATGCCGGGAATGTTGTCCACCGCATCGCCCATCAGACCGAGAATGTCCTTCACCTGGTCGGTGGTCTGCAAACCCCAGCGTTCGCAGATCTCCTTCGGACCCAGCTTCTCAGGTGGATCGCCGCCACGCCCGGGCTTGTACATGAGGATGCGGTCGGTGACGAGCTGCCCGAAATCCTTGTCGGGCGTGACCATGTACGTGATGTATCCCTCCGCCTCAGCCTTCTTCGCCAGCGTGCCGATCACATCATCGGCCTCGTAGCCATCGCTCTCGAGAACAGGTATGTTCATCGCCTCGATGATGCGACGGATGTACGGTACGTTGCTGCGGATGTCGTCCGGCATCTCCTCGCGGTTGGCCTTGTACTCCGTGTGCTCGATGTGGCGTTCGGTGGGGGCCGATGTATCGAACACCACGGCGAGGTGCGTGGGTCTCTCGCGCTTGATCAGATCGAGCAACGTGGTGGTGAACCCGAACGCCGCGCTCGTATTGAAGCCTTTGCTGTTCACCCGAGGCGCCCGGATGAAACTGAAGTACGCGCGGTAGATGAGCGCGTAGGCATCCAGAAGGAAGAGGCGGCGGTCATCGCCGTTGGTCGGTGGTGCGGTGGCTGCTCCGGTCTCGGAGCCGGGGGCGGTGGCCGGAAGGCCGGTGACGTCGGACATGTTGCGGTCGCCAAGGTCCAACTGCGTGGGGACACAGGCGATGCGACCAAGGTAGGTACCGCCATGCACTGGGTCATGCTATCTTCACATGCCAATGATGACTCTGTTTCGTGTGCTGGTATCTCGATGGATGTTCGTCGGTCCTGCTATGTTTCTCGTGCATGGTTCATTGGCACAAGCCTTCTTCAGCTACGTTTATAACATCCCCTCATTGAACCAGCAGCGGTTCAATGCGCTCGTGCGTATGAGCGACGGAGGCTACGTCCAGGCCGGGTTCGGACAAACCAACCAATCGGGTCCAAACGCGGGGCTCATCCAACGCACTGACAGTTTGGGGGCCGTCCTCTGGACCCGTCTTTACCGGGTACCTGATGCGCCCGAGGAAACCGACATTTCCTTTTTTCATGCGGCAGAGACCCCGGACCATGGTCTGCTTCTAACGGGCATCATTGATACGTTGGTCTTCTCGGGTGCGCGGGGAGCCGTTTTCCTGCTGAAGGTGGATTTGGGCGGCCAGCCGGAATGGGCACGCATCGGGGCTCCTGTCGGTTTTGGTTTCAACGACGGTGCGTGCGGACAATACATCGCCTATCGCGAAAACGGGGATTTTGACATCGTGTATTCAATGAGTTCGTCAGATAATGAAATAGGCTGCGGTGTGCTTCGGATGCAGAGTGATGGAACAATTATTTCGTCCCACGGAGTTCTGAACATCCTGAGCTTGGGACAGATGACCAACGCGAGACTTGGAGCGGTTTGCACATCGATGGACAACGGTTTCTATGTCGCCATGAAGGAAGCACCGTACAATGGGACGTCCGGGTTATCGGGCTTGATGCTCGGGAGGTACGATAGCCTCGGCACCTTACTATGGTGGAGGTTCTATCCTATCGAAGGCATCGGCGACTACACCAATGGCTCCATCGTGATGTCGGCCAAGTCCGGGGGGGGGGCGACCGTAGCGATCAATGACATCTCGGCCCACTATCTGTTGGCTGTTGATCCCGGAGGAACCGTCCTTTGGAAGCGCTCGTTCGCGACGGGTTCGCCTGTTCTCGCCTTACGTGGGAGTCCGGGTGATGGGACGTTGATGTTCCAGTCACGCATGTTCCCTGAACCTACCGGACGACAGGTGGTGGCCACCATGCTGGACAGCACATCTGGTGAGGCGCTCTGGGTCAAGTTCCTGAACCTGGACATCGCAACTTGGGAACCGCTGTTGAGCGCTGACATCGTGGATGACCAAGCCTCATCGCGGTTGGAGATCAGCGCCAACAGCTATCTGGGCAACAGTTCACTCCATCGACTCGATACGGCTTGGACTTGGGGCTGTCACTCACCCGCCGAAATGCTCGAACTATCCGTGCCCGTCCTCGATGGAACCTACGATCTTAATCCTGGACCTTGGACGTTCTCCTGGTCTGAACTGCCATGCACTGCGGAAGTGATTGTTCCAGCGATCCCGGTACCGGAATGCATGGTTTTGGGCCACGGCGATCCGGTAGTACTTCAGGATATCGCTCTCCGGTTCGCCCCGAACCCCGTAGGCCACGTGACAACCATCACTGCAAGCGATGGCCGGTTGCTCACAGGTAGCGCATGCGTGATCACTCCTGATGGACGAACGGCTATGGTCGCCGCACTTGGCAAGGATATCGCGCGTCTGGATGTGAGTTCCCTCTCCTCCGGCTGTTACATGGTGCGCCTCCATAGCCACGGCATAACGTTCACTGGACGCTTTGTGAAGGAGTGATCACATTTCCCCAATTCCCGCCCGTCGAAGGGCCTCGAATTTGTTCCGCATCATCATCGGCGTCGCCCTGCTCCTCATCGGCTTCTTCGTGATGTGCGCGGCGCTGGCGGGAACCCACGGTAACCCGCCAACGGACCTGATGCGACCGGATACCTGGCTGTTCTGGTCCATTTGTGTTGTGCCCATGAGCATCGCACTCTGGCTCCTGCTCAGAAAGTCGCTGAAGAGGATGTTCCGCTGAGCGTTCAGCCCCGTGCGCCCATCATCCGCTCCACGTACTTACCCAGCACATCGAACTCCACATTCACGCTGTCGCGAACTTTCAGCGAACGGAAGGTGGTGTGCTCGAACGTGTAGGGGATGATCGCGACGCTGAACGTTGTGCCGGTGAGCTCGGCGATGGTAAGGCTCACTCCGTTCAAACAGATGGATCCTTTCGCCACGAGCAGATGCCTCTGCTCCGGCAACGCGAATGTGTACCACCAACTTCCATCGCGCTCTTCAACCGAGAAACAAGTCGTCGTCGTGTCCACATGGCCCTGCACCATGTGCCCATCGAGCCGGTCGCCGATGCGGAGGCTGCGCTCCAGGTTCACACCATCGCCCGCCTTCAAGGCACCGAGGTTGCTGCGTTGCAAGGTCTCCTCCACGGCCGTCACGCGGTACCGGTCTCCCATCAGTTCCACCACGGTGAGGCAGACGCCATTGTGGCTCACGCTCTGATCGATCCGCAGTTCGCCGATCATCCCCGCGCGCACGATGAGTTCGCGATTGCTTCCTGACTCCCGCACGCCGGTGACCTCACCGACCTCCTCGACGATACCGGTGAACATCAGTTGAGCTGTGCCTGCTTGCCGCGCAGGATGTGCACGTACCCCTTCAGTTGCTTCACCTCATCACCGCTCAACCGCTTCATGATCACGTTGCAGGTGTAGTAGTACACGCCGTCCGGCACCTGTTCGCTCGTCTCCTTCAACGTGCCCGGCCATTGGATGTCAGGATCCTTGCTCGTGAACACGAGCATGCCCCAGCGGTTGAAGATGTGCAGGTCGATCTCCTTCACCCCGCGGTAAGGGAACGGCACGAAGAAGTCGTTCTGGTCATCGCTGTTCGGCGTGAACACGTTCGGGAGTTCGTAGATCGGACAGTTGTCCCCGCACACGGTGTCGCTCAGGAGGCTTTCATTGCCGACGGTGTCGATGGCCGTTACGGCATAGCACCCCGCCACGCTCATGCCATCGGTATGCTCATAGAACGTGACCTCCGCACCGATGATCGACGCGACCACCTGCAGCTCCCCGCCGAGCGAATCCGTGAACCAGATGTTGTAGCGGTAGGTGTCGTCCGCGCAGCTCTCGTTCGGGTTGTTCCAGGTGAGCGTGTTGAGCGGGGTCTCGCAATCATTGTCCAGCGCGAGCGTCGGTGCGCAGGGTGGCGTGCGGTCGACGGGCCGGTCGCAGGCGATCTGACTGAAGTTGATGAGCGGCGCTATGATCCCCGGATCGCTGTAGGCCCCCGTGGTCCTCACGTAGTAGCAATACTCCTGGCCGTTCACCAGGTTGGAATCGATGTACGTCTCCGTAGCGCTGGAGCCGAGGAACGCGAACACCCCGGGACTCGTCTCCCTGAACACATCGTAGACCGTGTTGATCCACGGTGTGTTGTGGTCCATATGCAGTGTGATCCGCTCATCGTTCGGTTCCAGGTCAAGGAAAACCGAGGAGGCCGTATTGCCGCTACCGATGAGTTCGCCATCTCCGGTCCCGCGGAAGAGCTCCACGCGGTAGGTGTGTGGCCCATCCACCGTGTTGATGTTCACATGCTGGAACATCGTGTCCAAATGTTGGAGAAAGTCGGATGGGCCTGTGGTATGGATGAGGTCGTTGGCCGTGTTGAAACCAGCACCCTCGTAGAGCTTGAAGAAATACGGACCCGGATACTGCATCGTATCGAGGTCCCACGCGTTGCTCCACACCACGCTGTCCCCCCCCGTGGCCACGTCCGTACTCATCACCGTCACGTTGGTCATGATGGGCACATCGCGCTCCAGCAGGTTGCAGAACTCCTCGCTCGCATAGCTCTCCGCGCCGTCCGGGAAGAAAGCGGTGACCATGTAGCAGTAGGTGATCCCGAAGGCCAGGTCGTGATCGTCATAGTTCGTGTTACCCAGGCCCATCGTGGTATCAATGAGCACGTAGCCGGTATACCCTGGCACGCCGGTCTCACAGTGGTCCGGGTCGAAGCCGTAGAGCTCCTGTCGCCGATAGATGCGATAACCCATCGTGTTGGTACACTCGTCCGGATCCCAGTGCAGCCGCATGATGCTGCCGTCCGGCGTCGCCGTCGGGTTCAATGGCTCGGGCGCGACCACCGTGATGTAGGAGTTCGCATAGTTGTACAGCGGGGTGCTGTAGTCGTCCTGCACGCTGAAGACCACCTGATAGGGTTGCTGACGCACATGCGAGCAGTTCGTGTTCCAGAAGAAATTGCCGCTCACCGGGCTCGTTCCGGGGTTCGTGGTGAACACGGCAGGGCTCTGAGAGACCACGAACGGCCCACCAAAGGCGCTCATCTCGAGGATCTGCCCGAAGTCCGGGTCTGTAGCCTGCACGGAAAAGGTCAACGACGTGCCGGCCAGCACGCAGGTGTCGATCATCCCGGCCAAGGCCGGTGGCTCATTGTTGCACGGCGACTCCACGATGATCAACATGTCGCGCTCCACCCAACCGATCATGAGCCCGTCCCGCCATTCGCGCACGATGAACGCGATGTTGTAGAAACCGGCGACCTGCGGCGAATCCCACGTGATCGTTCCGGTCACCGGGTCGATGGAATACTGGTTGTTCGGACCCGGATCCACCTGGTCGGGGTAGACATAGCCCTCGATGGGATCCCCCCATCCGTCCGGGGGTTCGCTGATGTCCGGCCCGAGGCAGATCACCGGCTCATAGGACAAGCTGTCGCCATCCGCATCGTACGCGGCGGGATTGTGTATCCATGGTTGATAGATGCAAGCCTGCTGAATGGGGATGTTCAGGAATACCGGCAGGCAATCGGCGAGGTCCGGGGTAACGATGATCTGTGATTGTACACACATCGGGATCTCCACGGAGTTCCCATCGTTGATGTTCAGCACGCCGGCGATCCGGTTGGGATCGATGTATTGGAGGGTGTACACCGCCGGACCCGAGTAGGTGTGCCGGGATACGTACAGGTTCTGGTACACATCTTCCGTACCAACGGTGATCAGGGTCTGGGACAAACGGGGGATCGTGTCGATGAAGTTGTCCCCCCAATCCAGAATGAAGTCCGGCCTATCCGCCAGGGAATTCGGATTGGTGTGCGTGACGATGGTGACCTCGTATTGAAGGCCGCCCACATGGCAGACCAGGATCTCGCCCGCCTCATTGTGGGTGGCCCGCGCGGAGCTTGCCGCGAACAGGATGGAGCAGGCGACCAAGAGACGTAAGAGGAACCGCATTTCGATGGGACGAAGTTCGCTATTTCCGGGCCGAAGCCGGCGCCTTGCGGCCATGACCAGTCTTGAACGCTACACGTCCGACGGCCCACAGGCCTTCCGGGTCGCTATCCGTGGAGGGCTATCTTGGCCCGCCGCCACCGCTCCTCTCCATGATCACCCTCACCAAGGCGAAGAACATCGCCCCCGCCAAGGACACCTTGGTGCTGCTGAAGGACCCCGCCCGCCTGCGCGAACTCCAGCTTGAACGCAATGATCGGCAGTACCTCGTCGAGCAGCTCAGCGGCGACGCTACCACCGCTACCTGTGACATCAGCGGGCGGCTTGTGATCGTCCACCGCGTGCGCGATGGCAAGCGCGGTGCGGTGCTCGAAAAAGCGCGTTGCGCCGGCAACGAGATGGTCGCCAAGCTGATCGCCGCGAAACGTGACGAAGCGCAGTTGATCAGCCTGCAAAGCGATGCGGAACTGACACTGGCCGTGGCTGAAGGCGCTGCGCTCGGCGCTTATGAGTTCCGGAAGTACAAGACCACCGGCAAGAACGCCTCGCTCAAGAAGCTCGCCGTCCATGCGGCCGAGATCACCGCGAAGGCCCTTGATGAGCTCATCGACGTGTGCGAAGCCGTGCTCACCGCCCGCGATCTGGTGAACGAACCCTACAGCTTCCTTACCGCCACGCAGCTCAGCAGCGAGATCAAGAACCTCAGCCGCAACGCCGGGTTCAAAGTGCAGGTCTTCGACAAGATGCGCATCGAAGCCCTCGGCATGGGCGGCCTGCTCGCGGTGAACAAAGGCAGCATCGACCCGCCCACCTTCACGATCCTTGAGTGGAAGCCGAAGAACGCGGTGAACAAGAAGCCCATCCTGCTGGTGGGAAAGGGTGTGGTGTACGACACCGGCGGCCTGAGCCTGAAGCCCACGCCCAACAGCATGGACTCCATGAAGTGCGACATGGCCGGATCGGCAGCTGTCGCCTGCGCCATCACCGCCGTGGCCAGGCAGGAGCTGCCGGTCTACGTCGTGGGCCTCATTCCCGCCACGGACAATCGACCGGGAGGCAACGCCTATGCTCCAGGCGACGTGATCCGCATGCACAGCGGCCTTACCGTGGAGAACATGAACAGCGATGCCGAGGGCCGCATCATCCTCGCCGACGCGCTGAGCTACGGCGAGCAGTACGATGCCGAACTCGTCTTCACCATCGCCACGCTCACCGGGGCGGCCATGCGTGCCATCGGCACTTACGGCACGGTAACGATGGGCACGGCGGACGAGAAGCAGTTCGAGCGGTTGAACGAAGTGGGCGAGCATGTCTTCGAACGCCTTGCGCGCATGCCCTTCTGGGACGAGTACGACGAGGAGATCAAGAGCGACGTGGCCGACATCAAGAACCTCGGCAGTGATCTGGGCGGTGCCATCACCGCCGGCAAATTCCTCGCGCGGTTCACCACGAAGCCCTTCATCCACCTGGATATCGCCGGGCCCTCCTTCCTGAACCGCCGGGATCATTACCGCACTAAAGGCGGAACGGGCGTTGGTGTGCGGTTGTTCTATGAATTCATCAAACGCCGCGCGACCGCGCGGTAAGGGAGACGTTCACGTCGCCCTGTACGTCCAGAACGAATGAGCGAAAGCAAGACGATGAAAGTCGGCATCAGCTGCGGTGACCTCAACGGCATCGGATTGGAGGTCGTGCTGAAGGCCTTCGAGGACAACCGGATGCACCATGACATCACACCGGTGCTGTATTGCGGGGTGAAGGCCGTGAGCCACCACCGCAAGGCGCTCGGGCTGGATGACGTGCAGTTCCACGGCGTGAAAAGCGTGAACGACATCGTGCCGCGCAAATTCAACGTGGTGGACCTGTGGGAGGAGGATGTGGCCATCGAGTTCGGCAAACCCAGCGGACAGCAGAGCAAGTACGCGATCCAGAGCCTGGAGGCCGCCGCGCAGGACCTCGGCCAGGGCAAGATCGACATGCTCGTTACCGCACCGATCGACAAGCACAGCATGCAGCAGGCCGGCTTCCAGTTCCCCGGCCACACCGAGTTCCTCTCGCACCTCGCCGGCAGCGATTCACCGGTGCTGATGATCCTCGTGGGCGATGGACTGCGCGTGGCGCTCGTGACCGGTCACCTGCCCATCAACCAGGTCGCGGAGGCCATTACCGTGGAGCGTATCCTCGGGAAGGCCCGGCTCTTCAACAAGTCGTTGCAATCGGACTTCGGCATCAACGCACCGCGGATCGCCGTGCTGGGCCTGAACCCGCACGCCGGTGATGGTGGCGCGATCGGCAGCGAGGACAAGGACCGCATCGCACCTGCGGTCCGCAAGCTCCAGGAGGAAGGCATCAACGCGATGGGACCCTACCCGGCCGATGGCTTCTTCGGCAACGGCAGCTATACCCATTTCGATGGGGTGCTCGCCATGTACCACGACCAGGGGCTCGCACCATTCAAGGCGCTCAGCTTCGGCCATGGCGTGAACTACACCGCCGGCCTGCCCATCGTCCGCACATCACCGGATCACGGTACCGGCCTCGGCATCGCCGGCAGGAACGAGGCGGACCCCGGCAGCATCCGCCATGCCGTCTGGCTCGGATTGGACATCATCCAGAACCGCGAACGGTGGAAGCGCATGAGCGCGAACCCCCTGCAACCACAGAAGAAAGAGAAAGGCGGCGAGTGACGCGTTCAGTCCTTCAGGAAGCGCCAGCGATCACCTGAACCTTCGAGCCGCAAGGCGTACATCCCAGGTACCAGGTGCGCCACGTTCATGCTCGTCAGCGGGGCCATCGTCCGTGTGCGCTGCACGACCCTGCCCGATGCGTCAGTGAGCAGGATGACGCCGCTCCCGGACGGGCTGAGGATCGACACGTTCAGCACATCGCTCACCGGATTCGGGTAGAGGATCGAAGCACCGAACCCTTCCTGGTCAGGTACGCCCACCGGGAAATTCCCCAGCTTGAACACCTCCCCGCTCGTATTGCAGACCCACGCTCCCTGCAGGTCATTGTCCAGGGCGATGCCGCTGAGACTGGACACACCAGCGGGTAGCGGATGCTCAGTGACGAACACACCATCCGGCGTGAACTCGGCGATGGTGCTCTCATCGCTGCTCACGACGAACAGATGTCCGGAAACCGGGGAGATATCGAGGTCGCCGTAGTCGACCTGGAAGTCCGGCATGGTGGAAAAGGTATGGATCGTATCACCCGTCGCCGCATCGATCTCGGCGATGCGGTTCGCAGGAAAACCGCCGGGTACTTTGTCCTGCACCAGGAAGAAAGTGCCGCGCTGCTGGTGGTATGATCCGCCGACAACGTGGCTCGCCCCGAAACCGGTGGCGAGCGTGTCGATCACCTCGTTGGTCACTTCGTCGATCGCATAGATCTCAGCCACACCGCTCTCGCCGTTCACCAGCAGCAACTGGCCTTGTGCGATGAAGGTGCCGTTCATCACCAGATCCGCAGGCGACATGTCAATATCCACGTCGTTCGCGCCTTCGCCGATCACATCCGCTGAAGAGAGGAAAGTACCATCCTCCGCATAACGATCTATCACGCTGGCCGAGCAGCCGATCACCATGATCTCGCCGTCCGGCGCGTTGTACGCGATGCCGCAGGTGCCCCCCGTGTTCGAGGGGTTGAACTGCGTGAGGATGTTCAACTGCGCCGAGAGCGGCGAAACGCAGAGCGCGGCGAGGGACAAGAGGGCGCAGTGTTTCAACATGAGCTGGTATGTGTCTCTTCGAAATTACCGATCCGGACCGACGACGCCATCCCCTTTTGAGGGGAGCCGTCGATCAACCTTCCAAAAGCGTCGTGATGGTCATCGTCTGGTTCTGCAGGTCGCACGGCGCGCGCTCCTCGCTGGGAGCGAGTTCACCGTACGCATAGAAACCGGTCATGTACGTTGAGGCACCGAGCACCGTGCGAACGGCCAACAACTCCTCGGCGGTCTTTTCCTTCATCATCATCCGGCGACCGATACAGGAGATGACGAGCGCGAACTCCGGATCACGCGACCCCAGTGACCCGCGTGCGCTCCGCACCGCCTGATCCGCCGCGTCCACAAGCATCGGCAACGTGGTGTTCATCAATCGCACACGCGAGCCCACGGGCATGTTTCCCGCGAAGGTCATCGATTCCTTCACCTCGTCCATCGAAGTGATAACGCGCACCAGCGGCTTCGATCCGCTGGAGACGCGCATGGAAAGCGGGAAGAGCAGCGCTGACGCCGGAAGGTCCTTCGCGGCCGGACCAAGGTGCTCCTTGTAAAGGTCCAGCGCGCTCCGCCCATCGATGGTGTACAACACATTGGCCTCGGAGTAGCTCACGTACCGCTCCGGACCGAACTCCACCCATCCGCCGTGCGATCCATGACCGACGTGCAGGTCCTCGCCCTGCAGGCCGACGACCACCACGTTGCCCTCTCCCACCTGTCCGTCCAGGCCGCACAGGGTATGCCCGAACCGCACGCCATCCCCGGCAAGCCCACCGGTGATGGGCACCCCAAGGACATTCGCGTGGTTCAATCCCTCTGTCAAGTCGGAGCCGTTCACCGAACTGCCCTCAGCGAAGACGAGCACCGCACGCAGATCCTTCAGCGGCATCTGATTCATGAGCGCCACTCCGCAGTCGCGCGCGTTCGGGTATTCATGGATGTTCCCCGCTGCGCAATGGACCGATGTACTCTCGAAGGCGAGCCCCGTCGCGAGGATCGAATCGTCCAGCACCTCGGCACCCAGGATCTCACCCGCCGTGGATACCATGACGATGCTCGCCTCCGGGAAATGCGAGCGCAACTCATCCCAGGACCCGGGTCGGGCGATGGCATCCCGTGATCCAAAAGCGAGGACCAATTGACAGGCGGTGGCCTCTGCCTGCTGTGCGGAAGGCCTCACTTCCCAAATCCCGTCCCTCCACAACACCGTGCGCGTCCTGATCATCGCTTTGACCGATCCCGCTGGAGGGATCCTCGGCGAAGTTGCTCATCCAACCCGTTGGTCGGTGCGCTCTGCTCACATAAAGCCCAACTCCAGTTGCGCCGCCTCGCTCATCATCGTGCGGTCCCAGGGCGGCTCGAAAGTGATCTCCACCTTGGCGCTCTTCACACCTGGTACGCCGGCCACCTTCTGCTCCACCTCGCCGGGCAAGGTGCCCGCCACGGGACATGCCGGACTGGTCAGCGTCATCTTGATATACACGCTTGCATCGTCGTGGATCACCACGTCGTAGATCAGGCCCAATTCATAGATGTCGACCGGGATCTCCGGATCGTAGATGGCCTTGAGCGCATTGATGATGCTCTCCTCCAGGGCGCGTTGCTCGTCGGGGGTCATGGCTTGGAGGAAATGCTGGTCCGAGGTCTATGGTCCATGGTCTTTGGCCATGTGATGCGATGGGCGCATGGCCAAAGATCATGGACCTCGGACCATAGACCGGGTAGAGCTGTATCCGGAGCACAGGTCCGGCTTTTCATCCTTGTTCTGTTTTGGACGAGAATGCCAATGCATACCGCTTCATCTGGTCCAGCATCGCGCTGAGACCATTGGCGCGGTTCGGACTCAGGTGCGCGCGCAGCCCGATGCGGTCGATGAACTCGGTTGACGCACCCAGGATCTCCTGCGGCGTGCGGTCGTTGTACACACGAACCAGCAGCGCCACAATGCCCTTGGTGATCATCGCGTCACTGTCGGCGGTGAAGCTGATGCGATCATGCTTCCACTCGGCGTTGAGCCACACGCGCGACTGGCAGCCGCGCACCAGGTTCGCATCCACCTTGTGCTCCGGTGCGATCAGCGGCAGGTCCTTGCCCAGTTCGATCAAGTGCTCGTAGCGGTCCTGCCAGTCCGTGAACAGGGCGAACTCGTCGACGAGGTCTTGCTGTGTCTGGGCCAAGGTCATGGCAGTGGTCATCGTAGCATATTCACCGCCTTCCTCGTGGCGGCGATCATTGTATCGACCTCCGCTATCGTGTTGAAGCACGCGAAGCTCGCCCGCGTGGTACCGCTCACGCCGAAGCGGTCCATCAGCGGCTGCGTGCAGTGGTGGCCCGTGCGCACGGCGATGCCTTGCTGATCGAGCAGTGTGCCGAGGTCGTAGTGGTGTACGCCTTCTATCGTGAAGCTGACGACCCCCACTTTTTCCTTCGCCGTACCGATGATTCGCAGACCATCGATGGCGAGCAACTCCTTGGTGGCGTGTTGCAACAGTGCTTGCTCATGCGCGGCCATCGCTGACTTGTCATAGTCCTCCATCCAGCGGATGGCCTCGCCCAGCCCGATGATGCCCGCGATGTGTGGCGTACCCGCCTCGAACTTGAACGGGAGTTTCGCCCATGTGCTCTTCTCCAGCGTCACCGTGTCGATCATCTCCCCGCCGCCTTGCCAGGGAGGGATGCGCTCGAGCAATTCCTCGCGACCGTACAGCACGCCGGTACCTGTGGGAGCGTAGGCCTTGTGGCCGCTGAACGCGTACAGATCACAGCCGAGGTCCTGCACGTCCACATCCAGGTGCGCGATCGCTTGCGCGCCATCCACCACGGTGATGATGCCTTGCTTCTTCGCCTGCGCGATGAGCTTCTTCACCGGGTTGATGGTGCCCAATGTGTTGCTCACATGGCTGATCGCGAGGACACGGCAATTAGCTAATTGGCTAATTAGCGAATTAGCTAATTGAACTTCCCATTCTCCGCTGTCGGTGATCGGGATCACTTTCAACACCGCCCCATGCCGCTCGCAAGCGAGTTGCCAGGGCACGATGTTGCTGTGGTGCTCCATGCCGCTGATCACCACCTCATCACCCTTCTTCAGTAGCAGCTGGCCGAGGCTTGTCGCCGCGAGGTTGATGCTCGCCGTGGTGCCGTTCGTGAAGATGACCTCGTGCGCGTGCTTCGCGTTGACGTGCTTGCGGATGGTTTCCCGGGCTGCCTCCTGCGCTTCGGTGGCCTTGGTGCTCAGCGTATGCACTCCGCGGTGCACATTGGCATTGATCGTCGCATAGTAGGCGCTCTCCGCCTTGATCACGCGGCGCGGCTTCTGACTGGTAGCGGCGTTGTCGAAGTACGCCAGCGGCTTGCCGTGTACCAGCTCCTTCAGGATCGGGAACTGCGCACGGATCTCTTCGACATCGTAGCCCTTCTTCTCGACCGTGTCCGCCTTCGTACTCACAGCGCTTCCAGTTTCGCGTCGATGAGTTCCGCGAGGTACTTCCGCCAGTCCTCGTTCGTGATGCGCTCCAGCACATCGGTCATGAACGCGTGCGAGAGCATGCGGCGTGCTTCCGCCTCGCTCACGCCGCGTGAACGCAGATAGAAGAGGCCCTTCTCGTCCAGACGGCCGATGGTGCAACCGTGGCTGCATTTCACGTCGTCCGCGTAGATCTCCAGCTCGGGCTTGGTGTACACCTTGGCGTCGTCGCCTTGCAGGATGTTCGCGTTGCTCTGGTAGGCGCGCGTGCGCTGGGCGTCCTGCTTCACATACACCTTGCCGTTGAACACGCCCGTGCCCTTTGCGGACACGATGCCCTTGTAGAGCTCATCGCTCGTGCAATCCGGCACGTCGTGACCTATGTAAGTATGATTGTCGCAGTGCGTGGTGCCGTTCAACAGGTACACGCCGTTCAGTTCGGCATGCGCTTCCGGTCCGGCCAGCGAAACGTTCAGGTCGTTCCGCACGATCGAACCTTCCAACGTGATCGTGGAGATGCTGAAGTTGGCCTTGGCTTCCACGCGCACCGTCTCCTGGCTGATGTGCGCCGGACCGTTCACTTCGCGTTGCAGCTTGTGAACGGTAAGTGACGCGCCTTCACCGAGCGCGAACTCGCGCACGATGTTCACAAGGCTCGTGGAAGCATCGACGGAAACGTGCTCATGGATGAGTTCGCCCTTCACGCCGTCATCCACCAGCACCAGATCGCGCGGCTGGATCAGCTGACCGCCTCCGCTGGTGATGTGCAACACATGCACCGGCTGCTCCAGTTCGCATGCTTCCATGAGATGCAGGAAAAGGCCATCGGTCGGTGCGGCCGTGTTCATCGCGCTGAACAGTCGTTCGTTCACTGGCGTGATGGGAACGTAGCGCTGCGCGAATTCCGGTGCGCTCATCAACTCGCGCATGAACCCGATGCGCACCCCCTTCACGGGCCACACCTCATCGGACAGCTCGCGATGGAAGATGCCGTTCACGAAGACCAGTCGCAGCGCCGGGAACGGCAGGCGTTCCGGCAGCGCTACCGCGGCATTGCCATCCGGAGCGGTATAGGTCTGGTTGAAGAGCTTGCCGACACGCGTGTACTTCCACGCCTCGGTCCTGATCGTTGGGAGCGGTAATGCGCTCACCTGCGCAAGTGCTTCGGCCGCGCCAGGCCAAGCTGAACCTTCAAGCAGCGGCAGAACCGACGCCTTGGGATCCGCAGCGGTCGAGGTCATCATCCGATCATCTGATTTTCTGATCATCTGATCAGACGGTCTCCTTCACCCAATCGTAGCCCTTCTCCTCCAGCTCCAGCGCCAGCTCCTTCGGCCCGCTCTTGATGATGCGGCCGTCCGCCATCACGTGCACGAAGTCCGGCACGATGTAGTCCAAGAGCCGCTGGTAATGCGTCACCACGATGAAGGCGTTCTCCATCGAGCGCAGCTTGTTCACGCCACCGGCCACAATACGCAGCGCATCGATGTCGAGGCCGCTGTCGGTCTCATCCAGGATGCCGAGCTTCGGCTCGAGCATCGCCATCTGGAAGATCTCGTTGCGCTTCTTCTCGCCACCGCTGAAGCCCACATTCAGGTTGCGGTTCATCAGGTCGGCGTCCATCTCCACCAGCTTGGCCCGTTCGCGCACGAGCGTGAGGAAGTCCTTGCCGCCGAGTTCCGCCAGACCGTTCGCTTTGCGCGTCTCGTTCAGCGCGGTGCGCAGGAAGTTCAGGTTGCTCACGCCGGGGATCTCCACCG
>CAZYPC010000096.1:2474-16371 GCA_964649165.1 uncultured Chryseobacterium sp. | reverse complement strand
ACTGTTCACGCAGGTTCGCCTCGTTCACGATGATGAGGGCACCGGACCGGAAATGGGCTACTGGACCGTACCAGAGATCCGTCACTTCCACGCTCGGGCAACGGTTCCGAAGCACGGGAGCAAGCGCATGTGTGTAAACGGCTGTCGCGCCCAACCCCTTGATCTCGGAGGCCAACTCCCTTTCCTGGCGGGCCTGTCGGATGAACGGCCACATGGCCCGAAGGAACAACACCATCTGCAGCATGACCAGACCGCCGAGCAACCAGACCCGTGTGGACCGCCAGGTCGCAACCCACTCCCAGGCGCGCGCGAAGGCCGGCCAGAGCAGGAGGACGAAATAGGGCTGGGCCAGCAGCAGCACCCGGTCGTTCTGGAACGGCATTCCTGCAATGAAGGCGAGATAGCCCGCCAGCACCGCAATGGCCATCCGCGCGACCGGACCGGACAGGTCCACTCGCCGAACGAAGGGAAGCAGCAACGCGCCGCACGGAAGAAAGCCCGGATGTACGACCGCACTGAGCACGTACAGGAAATTCGGGATGTGATGGCTCAGGTGGCCATCGTCCGAATCGTGTTCGGTCCGGAACCAATTCAGCAAGGACCAGTCCTGCAAGGGCGTTCCCATCGTTCGTCCCGTCCACGGCATCCCGGGCAGCGAAACCGCGATCATCCCTACGACCACCAGTCCGATGGACACGGCGATGAACGGCCTCAACCACCGTGTCTTTTGACCTTGCCATATCGCATAGGCCGCTCCTGAGGCCATGACCGGCAACGCGGCATAACGGACCGAGATCGCTCCTGCGGCAGCTACGACGGCCAACAAAACCCACCGGGTTCCACCAGTGGTCATGCCTTTCAACAGGGCAGCGAACACGACCAGGGTGAGCGCCAAACCCGGCAGATCGCTCAGGACAACGAACGCATAGCGGAGCAGGAACGGCGATGCACCGAACGTCAACAACAGGAAAAGCGGGATGATCCCGGCGCGCTCCGGCTCAGCTGTGCGACAAACGCGGCCAATCATCCACCCGGCTACCAGAAAGCCGACCAACGGAAGCAGGCGCATCGCCCGGTGCGTATCCCCTGCCAGCCATCCCAGCGTGGCACCCGCCAGCGGATAGCCCGGTGGATGCTCCAGCATGACCGGTCGAGGCCCGCCTGTGAACCAGTCGTGCCATTGCCCGGCGACCCATCGGTAGTCATTCGAATCCGCCCCCGTCAGCCCGTCGTAGCCGCAAGCGAAGATCCAAACCAGCCCTGCTGCCAACGGGATGGCCCAGATCCATGGCGAGAATGAACGGGCGCACACAGGCATTTACCAAAGGAAAAGGCCCCCGGACTTCGGAGGCCTTCCCGCTCAGCGGACCCGTAGGGATTCGAACCCCAAACCTTCTGATCCGTAGTCAGATGCTCTATCCAATTGAGCTACGGGTCCTCGTTTCGAGGGCGCGAATGTAGTGGTTGGTTGGCAGTTGTCGGTTGTCGGTTGTCCGTTGTCCGTTGTCGGTTGGCTGCGGTCGCGGCCCTTGCGCGAAGGGGCTCCGTTCCCCGCCCAAGCGGCTGCGCGGTTGGCGATCGGTGCCAGGGCGGTGCCCGTATCAGCCAGCGCAACCAGCAATTCAACGGCACCAGCCACCAAGCCCGACAACCGACATCTGCCAACCAACAACCCTACTGCGGCTTGTAGTACTTCATCGCCTCGGGCATGTACGCCTCCAGATCGGCGATGCGGCGCTCGTCGCTCGGGTGCGTGCTCAGGAGCTCCGGTGGCTTCTGGCCTCCCTGCTCCGCCATCCGCTGCCAGAACTGTGGCGCCTTGCGCGGGTCGTACCCCGCCATCGCCATGAACACGAGGCCCATCTTATCCGCCTCGGTCTCGTGGTTGCGGCTGTAGGCCAGCATCCCCAACCCCGTACCCACGCCGTAGGACTGGAGCAGGATGTCGCGCCCCAGACTCGGCTTGGTGCTCATCATGGCGGCCATACCGATGCCTTGCACCGCCATCGACTGGCTCATCCGCTCATTGCCGTGGCGGGCGATCGCGTGGGCGATCTCATGGCCCATCACCAAGGCAAGGCTCGGTTCATCCTGGGTCACCGGAAGGATCCCGGTGTACACCACCACCTTCCCGCCGGGCATGCACCAGGCGTTCACCGTTGGGTCATCCACCACGTTGAATTCCCAGTTGAAACCTTCCACCCGGTCGGCGGCACCGTTCTCATTCAAGAACTTGGTCGCCGCGGTCGAAAGCCGCTGGCCGATGCGCCGGACCATCTGCACGTTGGGGTCGCTGGACCCCAAGGGCGGGGTCTCTTTCAGGAAATCCTGATAGGCCGCCAGGCTCTGCACCATCACCTCACTTTCCGAATACAGGTTCAACTGGCGGCGGCCCGTGATGGGCACCTTGGTACAACCGAACACGAAGGCCGTGATGGCCAGCAGGACGAAGGTCTTCTTCATGGGTCGCGCGACGTTGGAATGCCGTCGCGGGCTTGGTTCACTCGATATCGGCGGACAAACCCCGTTCCAACAAGGCCGTACACTGGGGTTCCAACTGGTCGAAGGTCCCGCGCTTTACCGAGCACTTGCCGTTGTTGTGCACGATGTGCGCGCACTGCGTGGCCTGCATCGGCTCATGCCCGCACACCTCGATCAGGCTGTGGATCACGTGCCGGAAGGTGTTCACGTCGTCGTTGTGCAGGATGATCTCCTTGATCGGCCCTTCCTCGAAGAGCACCTCGTCGAGGAGTTCCTCCTCTGGACGGTAATGCGTTCCCATCGTCACCTCGGTCTTCGAGCGCGAAGATATCAGATGGTCACAGGAACATGAAGGCCGGAACGCCCACGCCGGTGTAGCGCGCCGTTCCAGCCTTCACCTTCTGAGGTCAGGTTCCTCCGTCTAGCGCATATTCAACTTCACCGCCTTCTTCACAAGCGGTTCGTCGTTCACGTACAGCGTGCAGAAGTAAGTGCCTGCTGCCAACGACGTGGTGTCCCAAGCGTAGCCGAAGGTGCCCGTGGAGCGCGTGCCCTCATCCTGCACCTGGATCCTGCGGCCATCCGCATCGGAGATCTCCAATCGAACGGCACCTTCCATGGCCACGGTGTAGCGGAGTTCTGTGCGGTCGGCGACCGGATTGGGGATGATGCGGAGGTCGGTTTCGAGTCCATTGGATGAAACTGGACCATGCAACGTGCGCTGCTCTCCACCGGCACAGCACGCGGAGACCTGTTCCTGCAGATCGGCGATCAGGCTCTGTTGCTCCTTCACCGCACCGATCAGGTCCGCGATCAGCCCTTCATACTTCATCGCTTTGAAGGAGATGGCTTCCTCCTGCACTTCACCATCCGGACCCAACACGGCGGGACGATCCACCTCGGTGACCAATTCGGGATAGATCTCCTGCACCTCTTGGGCGAGCAACCCGTATTGCAATCCACCCGGCATGCCCATACCCGGATGTTCGGCGATGTTGAAGAAATAGGACTTGGGATTGAGCGCCATGATCCGCCCGAGTGATGCCGAGCCGGTGACATCCTGGATGTCACTCTTCAGTTCTTCATCTGAATAAACCCAAGGACCATTGCTCAAGAAGCCCCGACCTTCGAAGTACCCGGCCCAATCCGTTCCCACACCGCTCATATTCACCACGCGCCCCCATACACCGATCGCACTTCCGACATCACCTTCCCGATCGGCCTGGAAAAAGCCGCTTACCACGCTCGTTCCAGAGCCTCCGCTTCCAGTGTATGATACTACACCCCAATTCCTGCCTCCATTGTCCGCGTTGACGATCACGCCAACGTTCTCCCCTCCCGGACTGGCCGAAGTTCCTGAGATGGCATGTTTCACTCCGTCCTCGATACGCACAACCGAACGTATGCCGACATCCGTTCCGGTACCCTCACTGTGCTCCTTGAACACATCCAGCTTCGCCTCCGGATCCAGCAAACCAATGCCGACGTTGTTCTTTTCGTTGGGACACGGATTTGAAAGGCCGGAGTAGGCCGTGCTCACATCATAGCCTGATTGCACGATCCAATCGCACGGCACGAGGCTGGATGCATCGCGCCACTTCACCACGCCATCCTCGACAGGATCGCCGGAATCATCCACCACCAGCACCTTGGTCAGGTCGGGTGCCTCGGTGTCATAGGGCAGTCGCCTGATCCGGACCCGACCGTTGAGCACGTCCAAACGCTCGGTGGGGCTGGCCGCTCCGGCATTGAAATCACCGATCCCGAAATAACCTTCGTCACCGTTCGGATCCGGTAAGATACGTGCCATTTCCAAGCCTTCGCTGGTCGCCATCGCACCGGAACCAGTCGGGCTAGTCGTAAAGGTCAACCGCAATGGATCCGGCGGTGCAAGGCGATTGTCCGACCAGTTGATGATGGCCGAATTGCTCTGAGGCGAGCCTTCATTCTTCAGGCCAATGTACATCCCGTCCAGTCCTTCTGTGTTCAGAAGTCCTGATCGCATCCAATCCCTGTAGCCCAAAGTCGGCGAACCTTGGTCACGCGCAATGCTCAACCGGGAGAGCGGTGGCTCAGTCATGGAAAAATCCGAACCCACACCAAGGTTCCCGCTCAGATCTAGGGAGGTGTAGCCATTGAAGTTGAAGCCGGTGACCGTCGGGGCCAGAAACACCTCCTGTAGTGCATCCCCGGTACTGTAAATCTCGATTTGCCGGTCTCCAGCGTCGTGACGGATACGCAGCGGGATTATACTGCTATTTGAAGCGCCGAACCACTCTGCGAAAGAAATTGTGTTCCCTGCTGTATTCCAGTCCGGCGGTCCTTGTGCAAGCGCGCATACACTGAGCGTTGCAGCCACCATGCTTGTGGCGATCGTTCTTGTTCTCATGGTCTTCGTGTTCAATCGACATGAAGACCGGACTGATGCTACCTGATCACTGCGAACCGAATGTGCTGCCGCGGCTTCCCCTGAATGCGCAGAACGAACTCACCTGGCGTCCAGCCATCGATCGCGATCCGCAGGGGCACATGGCCTGTTTCACCCTGCACCACGGTTCGACCGACCAGATCGATGATCTCCCACGGCACTCCGGGTTCAATGGCCGGCGATACCTCCACATGATCCACCGCAGGTACGGGAAAGACCCTGTACCGCGCAGCGCCTTGCTCTGGCAAGCCGACTGGCGCGCATGACTGGCTCCCACCCCGTGCAACGCAAACACCGTCCACGAAATAGTAAGCACCCAACGAAGGACCGGGTACTACATGAACCGTGTCGGTGAGTTCATCGCTGAAGAAGTTGCCTAGGACCATGTACCGATAGGCGCTGTCCGCTACGAAATTTCCACTCACCAATGTCCAGCTAGCCGTATCAGTGATGACCGCAGCACTGTGGAGGTGCGCGTAGTTGCGCAAGGCGAAGGGCGGATCATCCCAGTCTCCTATCCAGATGTTGGGCTCCATGGTGAAAAGCAAGCCCATGTTGTTGCACGCCCAAGATGGAGACCAGTAGTTCCCACCAAACGCGACGTTCGTGTGGAAGCTCACCTGATAGGTCTGTCCCAAGACAAGAGGTTCCAACAGCTCGCAACCCACGTGTTCCCTAAAGTCAGTAAAGCCATCGAACGCTGCCATCCCCACGTATCCGTTCCCATCATAGGCAGGTTGGTATCCGAATCCGTTCATGGGCACATCCAACAGCGTATCCAAGGCACATGTCTCATCGATGCAAGCGTTGAAGTACTCAGGCGATTGACTCCACTTCTCCCAATGCAGGGGCTTCCCCCCTGGCTGAAAGCCTATGGCGCATGGGCAGCTATCTATCTCTTCAAAACCGGGGTTCGGCACCAAGTTACCCTGCGCTTCGCAGAGGAGAGCGGCAACGAACAGCAGGCAGCCAAGCACACAGCCAAGGCTCGTACTGGACCACCTGTTGTTCATCGCTTCTGAGATCATCGTTCGTTCAACTCGCGTTGACCGGGGTAGCATGCCCGGCCTCTTCCGCTCCATTCAAGCCCTTGTCCGTCGCGGGTTGCGGCAAGGCTCCGCTGAAAGACCGTGTCTGCACGGCCCGGCGCTGCCTGGGAGGCTCAGCGGTGGCACCATACCTTTGCCTAGCTCGTGTTCATCTTACGTCGCAGTTTGGTGGGACATGGGTAACCGGCCCCTGGTGTTCGCGCACCGGGGGCTATTTCGTTCGGGCAACAGGTGAGCCCCGTTAGTGTAGAGAGAGAGAGAGAGAGAGAGTCCCTCTGTTCCATTCCGATCTATGCGACAAGACTCCTGCCATGGTATGAACCACGTTCGTTCGTTTTGTCTGAACGACTTGGGAGCAACAAGCCATCCTTACGACGTGCATCGAAGATAATCGGTATTTCCGATCCGCACGACTTGTGGACAATATGATGGCCGCGCTGTGCGAGCGCGCTACAGGTCCGACAGGAGCGCAGCCGGATGCGACAACTACCGCGTGATCAACGCCGGATCGGCGAACACGCTCTGTCCGAACTTGTTGATCAGCGCACGCGCGTCACGCATCGGGATGCGCTTGCCGTTCAGGTACGCGGTGATGAAGGCGTCCTTCACCCCGAGCGTCACCGTCTGGTCCTTGCGCGAGCGGGCTTTTTCCATGTCCGTGAAGACACCGGTGGTGTAGCGGATCTTGGCGTTCTCCGTGCGTTCGCTGTTCAGCGGCGTGATGTTGAAGAGCTTGTCCAGCGCGGTGGGCTTGCTGTACACACCCACCTGTACGGTGAAGAAGAGGCCCTTCACCGTTTCCACCTGGCGAGCGGGGGCGGCACCCGGCACATTGTAGTACGCCGTGGCATCCGCAGGCGGCTGGAACTGCGCAAGCACCTGCTCGGCCGTCGCCGGATAATTCGCCAGCACCGCCTGTTCCGCAGCGATGGCGCTGTCGGAAGGTGTGACTGCGACCGTTGCGGGCGGCGGGCTGATCCGCACCGGTGCGGACGAAGGCAGCTCGGCGGTGGCTGCGGCACTGGCGGTGACCGGTCGTGCCGCACGCATGGCCTGCGTCAACGACACGCGGCGGCCATCCTGATAGGCGACCACGAACGCATCACGATACCCACGCTGGCGTACCGTTTGTGTCGCTTTCACCGCGCTCTCCGCATTGGTGAACATGCCTACCGAATAGCGGGTGAGCCCGTTGCTCACGCTCTCCCCGCTCACCGGTGTCAGGTCGCTGAAGAGTTCCTGCGGGATGTCCTGCTTGAACGCACCGATCTGCACCTTGTACACGACGCCGGCCGGCATCGGCTGGTCGAGCGGGATCGCTCCGCTGCGCGGGGTGGCCTCGGCACCCACCGCGAATACATCTTCTGTGAGCGGCGCGAGCAGACGCGGCGCCCCCGGCTCTGGAGTTGTCGGTGTTGCCGTTGGGGTCGCTGCCGTGACCGCATCTGTTGCAGGCGGTGTCAACGCGGCGGGCGATGTGGCGGGTGTCTCCACCTCGGTTCGCGTGCTCGTTGTTCCGTCACCCGCAGGCGGGTTGATATTCGTTGCGGCGGCCCGATCGGTTGTCCCGGTCGAGGTGTTCTGGCCCACTGATGGAACGATCGTTACGCCAGCGATATCCGGCGTTGAGGCTGCGCTCGGGGCAACTGAACCGGTTGAAGGGACGCCCGTATCGGCCGCGCCATCCGCGCCCTGCAAGCTGCGCGCCTGCGCCAGCAAGGGCTCAACACGACGGGACCGCTGCTCCATCGCCATGATCTCGGTGCCGCGTTCCGGCGTGAGCGCCTGCAGCATGGAGGCCGCTTGCGATTCGTTCACGCTGGCGGCCATGTTCATCCGTTCGCTCGCGCGCTGGAGCGAATCGGCGCGGTGGTGCAGCACCAGGGCCCTGTCGGCCAGCAGTCGGGCCTGCTCCATCTGCTCCGTGGTCAGCGGCGGTCCACCCGCGTTCGGCCCCTCCAGGATCAGCTTGCTCTGTTGCAGCAAGGTGTCGCCCAACTGCTTGCTGGATGCGGCCTGCTCTTGATCGAGCACCGCTTCCTCCCGTTGCGCCAGGGCTTTGGACCGGGCCTGGAAGTAGCGGCTGCGATCCTCCTCGTTCACCACGAGCGCTTGCTCCTGATCGTTCAGATAGTAGTATTTCAGCAGACGTTCCTGGAAAACGGCCGCTTGCTGTGCATCACCCGCCTTCCGATCGAGTTCAGCGGATGCATCCGCGGCCAGCAAGGATGCCGCATGCAGTGAATCGGATGCCGCACGGGCGCGTGTCGCTTCGTGCTCCAAACGTTCCCGCTCCGATCGCTTCGCGGTCGTCGCGCTGTCCTGGAACGCATTGGCGCGGTCGGCCGCCAGTATCGAGGCCTGCTCGAGTTCTCTTGACCGTTCGGCTGCGCGCTGCGCCCCGAAACGCAGGGACGATGCATCAGCTTCCGGCGCCCCGGTCAACGAAGAAGCGTTGTCAGTGCCCATGAACTCCTTGTAGCGGTCGCCCAGTGGCTGTGCGGCTACCGTGCCATCGGGTATGCCGGTGCCGTCCCCATGGCTGGTCACATCGGCCTTGCCTGAAGTACCGTTCGTACGGTCTTCAGCGCCCTGCTCGGTGGCCGTTCCAGAAGGTACCGCACCATCTCCACTGACCACTTGAGGCTGTTCGGCAGAGGCATCGCGTGTGTCCGCCAATTGTTCGTCCGCATGGAACATCCTGCGCTCGACCTCTTCATAGGAGAGCTGTTCTCCACGCGAATAGCCCTCGCTCTGGACATGATTGCGCACCGTATGCGCTCGGTCCATCGCACGAAGCGCCGTGAGTTCCTGCCCGTAGGCTGTGCGGAACAGGCTGTCGCGCAAGACGATGTCCTCCGTCCGTTCGGCCTGCTGGCGCATGCGCTTGGCCTTGTTCATATCGCTGAGCGCGGATTCCTCCAGGGAACGGGCCAGCAAGAGCTGGGGTTCGTTCGGCGGAAGACCTCGCGCATCGTTCAAGGAGGCCAGACGCTTCGAACTGTCCTGCGCCGCCTCGAACTCCTTCTTCGTGATGAAGCCCATCCGCTGGCCGATCTCGGTGCGAAGGATCATATGGTCATCGATCAACCGGTCGGTCTTGTCCCGCAGTTTGGTCTGCTCGCGACCCGAAGGCATGCCTTCCAATACCGCTTCCAGGGAATCGATGGACTCCTCCAATCCCACAAGCGTCGCCATATCCCGGTCGCGTTCACGGATGGCCTCGGCAGCCTTCGTGGTCCGGTGGTCCATGGTGCTGGTGTACACCTGTTCACGATCCTCCGCGATGTTCACGTAGTCGTCATTGTGGGGCGTGATGCTGGCCGCGATCGGTGCGCCCGCGTCCTGCCGAGCGGTAGTTTTCTGCGAAAGCGCCGCGTCTTCCATCGCGCGCGACTCGCCTGCGGCGTACTGCTGGTCGCTCGCCTCCAGTGCGCGCTCCGCCGCTTGCACGTGCTCCTCTTTCATCCGCCTCAAGCGGTCCACACGCTTCAACACGGTGGCCGACTCCTCCGGATGGCGTTCGAGGTGTTCCAGCTGACGGGTATTCTCCGCTTCGATACTGTCTACGAGCATCAGCTCGAGGCCGTGAAGGGCCGCGCTCCGCTCTTTCGGCTCATCAGCGTCGCGCTCGATGCGCAGCTTGCTCGTCGCATAGTCCGGGTAGAGGTCGGCGACCAGCTGGGTGTCATTGACGCCGTCGCCGAACTCCAAGGCCTTCTCGGAACTACCCGTGGTTCCGCTCGTCGCAGCATCCGCGATCCCTGATGTCGTGCCCGGTTCATCGCGTGATACGTCCACACCGGATCTCCCCTGCTGATCAGTAGAGTTCGCGGGGTGCTCACCCTGCCCGCTTTGTCCGCTCGTAGCTGCATCCCTTCCGATGGGATCCGTTCCGACCGTAGCCTCATCGGCATTGTCCTGCGTTACTGTGTTCGGCGGCACATCCGTTCCCGAGCGACCGTTCTCCGCGGACATGGGTCGTTCGGTCCCGGAAACTCCACTTTCCGTCCCCGTACTGGTCTGTGGGGCATTCATTTGTCCACTGTCATTCGCTCCGGAAGCATCGGCCGTCTCCTGCGTGCCTGCGGTACCCTCCCGCATCGATCGCTCGAGATCGGCGATACGTGCGTCCAAACTGTCCTTGCGGGCGCGGCTCCTCTCGGCCGCTCGCAATTGCCTGAGTTCCGCGAGCTGGTTCGCCTGCAGGAAGGCGAGTTCTTCGGCGTTCTCCGGCTCCGTCCTGTCCTCTTCGACCGCTCCCTCCTCCACCCGGCTGCTGGGTTGGTCACTGGTCGCTAAGCTGTCCGTATCATGCTCCACAAGGGTCGTCACCGCGCCCTTCATGGAAGCCAGATCCGTGTCGGTGCGCGAGATGCCCACGGGCTCGCTCACACGCGTCGCGGGCTCCGCATCCGTTCCCGTGGTAGTCGACGGTGCTGTCGTGCGCGGATCACCTGAGGATGGGGCCTGACCGGCGTCAGCAAGCCGCTCCGACGATGTCGGCGTGGTAGATCCTTCCGATCCCGCCCGGTGTTCGCCACCGGGAGCAGAACCACCCTTCTCAGCACCCGTAGCAGTGTCCTCCTGTCCGGTCACCCCGCTCCCTTCCGTGGACCGGGCGACATCGCCCGCAGTCTCATTCCGGTCGGCATGTCCGGTGGCCGGTGCGGAAGCTGTCTGGTCCCCGGCCTCAACCGAACCGTTCACAGACCTATCTCCGTCCGTCGTTTGTCCGTTCAGCGTTGTTGAGGGATCCGTAGAAACCGCTGGTGCGGTCCCCTCTGGAGAGCCGTTGGATGAAGCCTCTGCCACCAGTGGCTCGGGGTGATCCACGGTTCCGCCCTGACGTACCTGTCCTTGCGGCAGGTCGCCGTTCGATACCATCGTGGTAGTACGGTCGGCATGCCGGGCATCCGAAGTGCTGTCCCGCTGGAGCGTTCGTGTCGAAGCGACGGGTTGCGATGTGCCCGCATCCAGCGGTTCGCCCCAATCGAACGTGCGGCGCTGCAGCTCGTGAGCTTCCATCGCGATGGCCGCGTCATAGCGCTCGTCAATGGCGATCGCCGCGATGCGCGGGTCCATCGCTGTGATGCGCTGGGCCAGCTCCGCCTGTTGCTCCTCGTTCAGTTCGTTCACCGTCATGCCCGCTGCTGCGGTCGCCAGGTGCTTCGCGAGAGCGGCCTGACCGCGTGCGTTCCCTGTCTCCCGTTCCGCCATGCGCGCCTTGGCGAACGCCCGCTCGTTCTCTTCGCGCATCGCCTGCAACTGGGACTCGAGTTCCGCGCGTTCCCGGGCGATGTTCTCCTTCTTGTTGCCTTTCGCGTCGTCCTCCTCACGCTTTTTCCGTGCGATACGGTCCACCAGTTCGTTCTCTTCGCCACGTGCCGTATTGGCCCGGGCCAGGGTCGCTGTTGCCTCCTTCTCGCGCTCGGTGGCCATGCGGCGCATCTTCTCCGCAGGCGTGATGTTCCCGTCCGGAGCGTTCTTCTCGTCCATGCGCGTGCGCAGTTCCACGAGCTTGATCACCATCGCGTTGTCGTCGCTGCCGGCCATCACGCGCGTTAGGTCCCCGCTGAGTTTGGTGGCCTTCTGCGCACGCACCTGGGTGGTCTTGCGCTCTTCCGCCAGGTCCTCACCTGCGCGAAGTGCGGCAATGGCCCGTTGTCCCGCCGCGCGGGCGCTCTGCCGCTCCCGGGCGGCCTGCATCATCAATTCATTCTTGCGCGTCTCGTCTACCTCGCTACCGGCCTGTGCCACAAGCTCCTCGGCCCGCTTCGTGTGCGACTCGGCCAGGTTGGCGTTCTCCAGTGCGATGCTGAAGGCGGCCACCGATTGGTGTTCCAGGTCCTCGGTCGCCTTGGTCAACGCCGCCGCGTCCTCGTCCGCCATCTTCTGCGCGCTCGTGCGCGACACGTCCCCGGCAAAGCCGGCGCGTGTGATCGGATCACCCTTCGGTTGTTCGACCGGAGGTTCCTCCGCCACCGCAGCATGCGTGCCCACGTCCAGCCTCGCCCGTCGCTTGATCTCGTCCAGCGCCAGGGCGATCATGTCCTCTTCCAAGGGCTGGTCGAAGTAGTTGCGGATCATCAGCTTCTCCCCGCCCTGATCCACCAGGCTCATCTCCTGGCGGTAGGCCCTTGGCTCATCGTTGCGCGGCACGTCCACCACACCCACATGTGTCTTTCCCGTGGGGCCGGCGGACACCATGAAACGGTATTTCCCACTGCGTGGAAGCGACAGCACGTAGTTGCCGTTCATGTCCGTGGCCACGTCAGCGACGTTCTCCTGCGTAAGGGCGTCCTGCACCGTGATGTGCGCCTTCCGATCGTCCGCGTTGAACTGGGAGGCGAACGTGCCTTTCAGAACGGTGATGTTCACCGGCGCCTGCGCGGTGCTCACGCGATACACGTGCACGGTGCCTTGCTTGCTGTCCCGGCCGCTGGCGAAGCACGCTTCCTTCCCTTCGGGATCGGTCAGGTACAGGAGGTCATCATCGGGCGTGTTCACCGCGAAGTCCATGTTCACGGGCGCCCCGAACACGTCCATACCCTTGTCGTACGTGCTCTTGAACACGTCGTAACCGCCCATGCTGTTGTGGCCTTTGCTGCAGAAGTAGAAGCTCTTGCCATCAGGGGCCATGAAGGGGAAATCCTCGTCCTCCGCGGTATTGATGTAGCCGGCCAGCTTCACCGGAGCGGCGAACTCGCCGTTGGGCATCAGCTCCGAACGGTAGATATCCCGGCCGGTGCCGTTGCCCTTGCCGTAACTGGCGAAGTAGATGGGGCCGCCCTTGTCGGGCAGGTACACCAGCGCCAGGTCCTTGGCCTTCTTGTCCGCGGAACTCTTCAGCTCATCCGGTGTCACCACGATCTTCCCACCGATGCTGCTGAGGTCATAGAAGCGGAAGAAATCGTTGCCCGCCACTTCCACCTTGTTGTGCACATCGATCTCCTTCAGGTTGCTCAGCAGGTTCTGCCCGTTGCGACACTGCAGTTCCAGTGCGTCCACCGGACGCTCGGCCAGCATCTTCTTGTCCGCCGTTCCACGATAGCGTTCGTAAGCGACCAATGCTTCCTTGAACTGGTAGCTCAGGTGATGGGCCTTGCCGAGGAAATACCACGCCAACGGGTTCGGCGCGGGACCCATGGTGGAGCGTTTCAGGTATTTGATGGCTTCATCCCGGTCGCCTCCACCATGCATGGCGCAAACGCCAAAGCGGAAGTTCAGGTCGAAATCCTGCTGGTTATTGCCCACCAGGGTTTGGTAGGGCTGAAAGGCCGCGCCGTACTCTCCTTGGGCGAACAGGGCGTCCGCTTGCGCGCGCAACTCCTTGTCGCCCTGCGCCAGCAGCGCAATGGGCAGACACAGGAAAGATGCTATGCCCCAGCAACGGGTCATCTGAGAGTGGGCGCTTAAACCCGTCGAAGGAACGAAGGGTTTCATCGGCTGTTACTGGCACTCAATCGCATGCGGGTCTCTTCCCCCCGTAAAAGTCGGCCGATATTGGTGCGATGCGTCCAAAAAACCAGGGCGCAGATGGCCACCGCGAAGCCCTGGAACACGAAATGCTGGTCCTGAGCGATCAGCGCCACCGCGACCGGGAAGGCCACCGCCGCACACAGGGAGCTGAGCGACACGTACTTCGAGAGCAGGTACACCACCACGAAAACACCCAGGCAGATCAGCGCGATGCCCCGATGCAGGGCGAGGATGCCGCCAAACGAAGTAGCCACGCCCTTCCCGCCCCGGAATCCGGCGAACACCGGATAGAGATGCCCGATCACTGCGGCCAGGGCCATGCCCACGCGTAACCAAGTGAAATCTGCCGACCCGTCCTCCAGGCCGCTCCACCAGGCCAGCACGCGCACCGGCGCGAAGCCCTTCAGCATGTCGATGAGCAGCACGGGGATACCGGCCTTGGGCCCGAGCACGCGGA
>CAZYPC010000096.1:0-2374 GCA_964649165.1 uncultured Chryseobacterium sp. | reverse complement strand
TTCAGCATGTCGATGAGCAGCACGGGGATACCGGCCTTGGGCCCGAGCACGCGGAAGGTGTTCGTCGCACCCGCGTTCTTGCTGCCATGCTCGCGCACGTCGATCCCATAGAACGCCTTGCCCCACCACACACTGGTGGGAATGCTCCCGCACAGATAGCTCAGCACCATGGCCAACAACGCGTACACCCAATGTGCGTCCATGGTTCAAAGTCCGGTCGGTTTCCTCTCCATCCGTAACACCTTTATCGGCAAAGAAAACCCCATCGGCCACCCTCCCATCGTCCCCAACCCTCAGTTACTCACAAAAACCTCCCTGAAGCCGGTCGCACATGCCGTGCAGCCTATCAGCTGAAACCTGAGCCTCCCGCTTTCCATTCCATCCGCGATCACGAACACGACGACCGCCGAGCGGCCCAGTGCCTATACTTGTTAAGCAACACACCCGGCTATGCTCAACAGGATCACCCATTTCTCTTGTTCGTTCTTCATTTTCACCACACTATACGCACAGGAACTCGACATCCGTATCGGCGAACCGGCTCCGCTCGAGCCGCACTCCCGCCTCATCGGATCGGATAAGGACCGCGTCTATCTGCTTGACAACAATGAGTTCAAGGACGGCAAGCTCGGCACCTTGGAGGGCTGGTCCATCGCCAAGTTGACGCGCGAATTCAGCGCACCCTTGGATATCCCCGTCACGAAGGACGACAAACCGCGATTGGTGGCCACGTCGGCGCACCAAGGACTCGTCCAGATCTTCTACACCACCGAGAAGAAGGAGGAGAACAAGTTGGTGTTGCACGTTGCCCGGTACGATGGCACGGGCAAGTCGCTGGGCGTTTCAGAACTCGCACGGCGGGATCGCAAGGCCGACGGCCATACGGGGCTTTTCCGCGTGTGCAATGACTCGATCACACACCACACGGCTATACTCTCCCTGCGTCTTTACAGCGAGGACATGTTCGGCCATCTGCTGTGCGCACCGGATGCCCACGTGATCATGATCGATGGTCAGGGCCATACGCTGTACGAGAAAGACCTTGTGCTCGGCGAGAAGAAGATCACGACCATCGAGGCCATCGGGTCGGACGCGAAGGGCACCATGTATTTGGCCCGCACGGACCGGGATGGAAAGACGGACGGGTTCTTTTTCGACATCCACATCGTGAATGCCGGGGGCACCCACACCGTCACCACCGCACAGCTCGAAAAAGCCAAAAGCTACCAGCGGCGGGTCGCAAGCTTCCCCAAGGGTCGCGGTTATGAGGCTGGCTGTCGGTTCCTAGTGGACAAGTCCGGGAACATCCATTTCGTCTATCCCTATGGCGACAAGGACAACGAGCGCTTGGAGGGGATCTCCTTGTCCAGTCTCTCTCCTACAGGTGAGCTCACCGCCGACAAATTGTATCCCATGACGGTGAATTATCCGCCAGAGGCCAAGGTCAAAGGCGGTCCGGCCATCGCCTTCGGTCACATCCAGGAATGTGCGTTCCTGCCCGATGGAAAGTTGAACATCTACGGTGTGGAGCTCTTCCCGCAACCCGCCCGCAACGGCGACAATGGTCTGTGGGGTGTCACGCTGGATCCTGCTTCGGGGCTCGGTGCACCGTGGTCCTGCCGCGTGGAGCGCGAGTACGGGGCGCAGCTCAACGTTCCCGACCCCTTCCTGGTGAAGTTGATGACCCTGGCTGGAAAGCACTACATCCTCTCCAATGAGATGCGCGACAACATCGGCAAGGAATGCGGCGTCATGGTACCGTGGAAGCGCGTCTCGGTGATCAACGACAATTCCGTCCCGGCCTTCCTGCGCTCCTTCGATGGCGAGCGGTTCGGGCCGGTCATGGCCCTGGGTGACCTACCTCCTGCGAAAGGGCTGCACTACTCTGTTGCCGGTGTGCTGCCCGATGAGGAGTACATCCTTCAGGTCGCCTCGCAGGCGGACATGCGCTTCGTTCAGATCAAAGCAGGGAAATAGGCCACTCTGGCGCGAGACTTCCGTCTGACCACGCCCAACGCGGGCAGACGGGCGTCTCGTGCCCTTCCACAAGTAAACTTGATGTTCCCGCGATCCATCAGAGTTCCTCCAGCTTGAGCATACCTTGTTCATAAGCCGATGAGTAGCAGTAGGCCTCCGGCACATCCACAAGCCCTTCCACCACCGGGTTCATGCGAATGTACTCCACCACCCGATCAACCTCTTCAGGCCTGGTCACTTGCAAGGGCTGGTTGTTCTGCTGCCATAGCTGAAAGGTACCGTTGTGCTTGTTCGCCTCCCCGGCTTCCTTCAACAATGCCAGCATCCATTCCTTCCGGCTCTCTCCGGGGTGTTCATTGATCGCCGTATGGATCTTCCCGCTCGTGAACTTCTTCAG
>CAZYPC010000095.1:0-16675 GCA_964649165.1 uncultured Chryseobacterium sp. | reverse complement strand
ACAAGAACAACATCTACGTCACCTACTTCGGTGGCGATGAAAAGGACAAGCTGCCGGCGGACAACGAGACGCGCGACCTCTGGATGCAGTTCATGCCGGAGGAGCGGATCCTGCCGTTCTCGCGCAAAGACAACTTCTGGGAGATGGGCGACACCGGCCCGTGTGGACCTTGCACCGAGATCCACGTGGACGTTCGTACCGCCGAAGAGAAAAAGCAGAAGCCTGGTCGCGAACTCGTGAACAACGATCACCCGCAAGTGATCGAGATCTGGAACAACGTGTTCATGCAGTTCGAACGCAAGGCCGACGGCTCCCTGGTCGAGCTGCCCGCGCAGCATGTGGACACGGGCATGGGCTTCGAGCGCCTGTGCATGGTGCTGCAGGGCAAGCGCAGCAACTACGACACGGACGTTTTCCAGCCGCTGATCCAAGCGATCGCCAAACGTTGCGGAAAGAAGTACGGTGCGGAAGAGAAAGCCGATATCGCCATGCGCGTGATAGCCGATCACCTCCGCGCGATCTCCTTCGCCATCGCCGACGGGCAATTGCCGAGCAACACGGGCGCCGGTTACGTGATCCGTCGGATCCTGCGCCGTGCGGTGCGCTATGGTTACAGTTTCCTGGGCTTCACGGAGGCCTTCATGTTCGAGCTGGTCGCCGTGCTCGCCAAGGAGATGGGTGAGCAGTTCCCCGAACTGAAGAAGCAGCAACAGCTCATCGAGAGCGTGATGCAAGAGGAGGAGAGAGCGTTCCTCCGCACGTTGGAGCAGGGCACGAAGCGCTTGGAACAGACGCTCACCGAATCCAAAGGGACGATCGCCGGTGATAGTGCCTTCGAGCTGTTCGACACGTTCGGCTTCCCGATCGACCTCACGCAGCTCATGGCCCGTGAACAGGGCCGGGACGTGGACATGAAGGGCTTCGAATCCGAACTGAAAAAGCAGAAGGACCGCAGTCGCGCCGCCACAGCTGTCACCACCGGCGATTGGACGGAACTCGCGAAAGGCGAGACCAGCTTTGTCGGCTATGATGAGTTGAGTTGCGACGCACGCATCCTGCGCTACCGGAAGGTCAGTGGCAAAGGCGGTGACCAGTTCCAGGTGGTACTCGACCGTACACCGTTCTATGCGGAGGGCGGCGGACAGGTGGGCGACCAAGGGTGGTTGATCGCCGATGGGGAGAAAGTCGCGGTCACGGACACGAAGCGCGAGAACCAGCTCATTGTCCACTTCTGCAAGTCGTTGCCGAAGGACCCTTCATCCCCGATCACGGCGGAGGTGGATGCCGAGCGCCGCAAACTCACCCAGCGCAACCACACCGGTACGCACCTGCTTCATCACGCGTTGCGCAAAGTGCTCGGCACGCACGTGGAGCAGAAAGGCTCGCTGGTAGCTCCGGACCGGTTGCGCTTCGACATCAGTCACTTCGCCAAGGTGACGAGCGAAGAACTGGCGACCATCGAGAGCGAAGTGCGCGCCATGATCTCCGCAGACCTCACTTTCGAGGACATGCGCCGCGTGCCTATCGCGGCGGCTAAGGCCATGGGGGCGATGGCGCTCTTCGGGGAGAAGTACGGTGACGAGGTACGCGTGGTGAAATTCGGTCCGAGCGTTGAGCTCTGTGGAGGCACGCATGTTCCACGCACCGGAGACATCGGCCTGTTCCGCATCGTGAGCGAAGGCGCCTTGGCGGCCGGCATCCGCCGCATCGAGGCGATCACCAGCGTGGAGGCGGAGCGCTACATCAACGAGCGGCTGGAGAAGCTGGAGGAAGTGAACGCCTTGCTGAAGCACCCGACCGATCTGGTGCAGACGTTGAAGCAACTGATGGAGCAGAACGCCGCCCTGGCCAAAGAGGTGGAGAAAGCGGGTAAAGAGCGCGTGACCGCCCTGATCGGTTCGCTGCCGGCTACGGCCAAGATGGTGGGCGATGCGCGCCTGATCGCCCGCGAGGTGGAATTGGATGCCGGGGGCATGAAAGACCTCGCCTTCCGCCTGCGCGAAGACCACAAGGACCTGCTGCTGGTGCTCGGTGCCCGCCAGGACGGGAAAGCGCTGTTGGCCGTGATGGTCGGGGACGACCTCCAGAAGTCACGGGGCCTGAAAGCCACGGACGTGATCAAGCAACTGGCCTCGGAGATCCAAGGCGGAGGCGGAGGACAAGCGTTCTATGCCACGGCCGGCGGCAAGGACCCTTCAGGACTGGAGCGGGCCTTGCGGAAGGCGGAGAGCCTTCTAGGCTAAGCTCGGCCGTGGCGAATTAGGGTGGGTACCCACCTTCTTGCCGTACACGGGCCCTACATAGTGCGTGTCGTAGCTCATGCCCAGGTTCAGGATGTACAGACCATTGAGCAGTACCACCAGCACATAGTCGATGATGGTGCGCTTGCCGAAGCTCTGGGCCGTCTCGATCCAGACCTTCACCACCAGATAGATATTGTAGCCGGGGATCAGGAACAGCAGCAGATGACCGGCGGGCCGCCCGACGATCTTCAGGTAGTTGATCTGTCCAAGAATGGGGACGACGCAGGTCCACCCTGGCTGACCGGCTTTGTCGAAGAGGCGCCATTGGGCCACCACGCCCACCAGGACGAAGAAGCCGAGGATGTACCACATCGCCTCACCGAAGCGACTGTAGAAATAGTCGTAGATGCCTGTCAAAAGTTCCATTTGCCGAGGGGTTTAGGTCCGGGCGTGACGAATCCTTGCCGATTCATGATGAGAGACGGCGCAAGGTGACGCCGGTTGCCTGAAAGGAACGTGGTCCCCGGATGCTCATTATCCACTACACGATGAACAGTCGTTCCTGCCGGTGCAACGGCCGAAAGGTACCCTCGGAAGGTCTTCCAGAAAGGGGTGAAAAAACCTGCTTGCCGGATCGGCCTAACCGACTACATTCGCAGCCCATTTCGCAGGACCTATGTACGCCATCGTCGACATCGCCGGCCAGCAATTCAAGGTGAAAGCCGGCCAGAAGCTGAAAGTGCATCGTTTGGAAGCCGAGGAAGGCAAGCATGTTGAACTCGGGAACGTGTTGCTGGTAAGCAACGGATCCACGGTGAACGTGGGTACCCCGACCGTTGACGGTGCGCGCATCGCTGCCAAGGTGCTCAGCCACGGCAAGGGCGACAAAGTGCTCGTCTTCAAGAAGAAGCGCCGCAAGGGCTACAAGAAGATGAACGGCCATCGCCAATACCTCACCGAACTCTGGATCGAGAGCATCCTGGGTAAGGGCGAGAAGTTCGACGCGAGCAAGAGCACGGCCCCGGCCCCGAAAGCCGTGAAGACGGCCGAGCCCAAGGCCAAGAAGGTCGTGAAGGTCGCAGCTCCGGCCGAGAAAGCCCCTGCGAAAAAGGCTCCGGCCAAAAAGGCGGCCCCGAAAAAGACCGCAACGAAGAAGTAACCCGCCCGGCATCGTCCGGAGCGATCATCAGCAGAAAGAAGCCCCAAAGCCATGGCACACAAGAAAGGTGAAGGCAGTACCCAGAACGGCCGCGAATCCCACTCGAAGCGACTCGGCGTGAAGATCTTCGGCGGCAGCCAGGCCGTGGCCGGCAACATCATCGTTCGTCAGCGCGGCACCAAGCACCACCCGGGTCGCAATGTGGGCATCGGTGTGGACCACACGCTGTACGCCCTGGTCGATGGCGTGGTGGAATTCCGCCGCAAGCGCAACGACAAGAGCTACGTGAGCGTGGTTCCTGCGGAAGCCGCGAAGAACTGAGCATCCGAACCTGAATGGAAAGCCCCGCGGCCATGGCTGCGGGGCTTTCTCTTTCGAAGAGATCCAGGGGCGTCCCTCAGTGGCTCGCCGCGAGGTGTTCCCTGGCCCGTGTCGAGTAGAAGCCGTTACGGTCCACCACCGCGTTGAAGAACGGCAACGCTTCCGCGCGACCCGAAGTGCGTTCCTTGGCGAGCGCATGGTACCACTCGGCCTCTTCAACGAACGTGTCCACCTTGTGCGAGCGTGCCCGATCGAGCAAGGTGGCCGCACGCGGGAACAGTCCCAGATCGTAGCAGCAGAGCCCTGCATAGAAGAGCGCGTTCACATCGTCCGGGTATTCCTCGAGCACCACGAAAAGGTCCTCCAGGCAGCCCTGCCTGTCGCCGCGCGCGAACTTGCTCATCGCGGTCTTGAAGTACCGGTCATAGGGGACCTGGCCATCGGGCGGCCGAGCCTCGGCCTTGGCCCGGGCATCACTGAAGCGCGCATCCACTGAACCGTTCGCGAGTTCAAGCACGGGATCGATGGGGTACAGTTCCTTCGGGTGCACCAATTTCAGGTCGAAGAAGAACATGAGCTTGCGCCCGGGCTTGGGCTGCGGCATCGACCTGGGATGCTCTTCGGCAACGGGCGCAGGGGTTACAGTTGCCGGCGGAATGACTTCCGCCTGTGGAGGAGGATCCTCTCTCACGGCCGGAACAGCGGTGTCCTGCGGCTGAACGAAGCGGTCACCGCCACGGAAAGCGGACCGCAAGGATTCCGGCAAGGCCGTGGCCTGGTGCAGCTCCGTCTCGAAGGCGGTGTGCTCTTCTGCCGTCACCGGTATCGGAGCGGCTCCGGTATGAACGACTACGGGCACTGATCGCGGCTGGTCCGGTCCGGAAGCGACCATCCAATAGGCGACGATCACGGCGAGCAGCCCAACGCCCGCCACCAACCACGTGCGTCCTCCGGTACCTCCAGCAGCCGGGCGGTGCGCGCGCATCCGATCGAGGCCCGGCAATGCATCCGGCATCCGCAGGCCCTCCATCGCTTCAGCAGAAAGCGGGTCATGCGCGAGGTGTAGTTCCACCTCATGCTGTTCCGCAGGCGTGAGCTCGCCGCGCACATAGCGCTCCATCTGTTCGCGCGATAATGCGCCACGCGGAGCGAAAGGGTTATCGGTAGCAGAAGCCATCTCAAGATCTTTTTTGGAGGCGAGCCGTTGGTATTTCGCGAGCAGCCAAGGCGCGAAACCCGCGCATAGCTGGACGCTCTGTAAGGGTTGAGCAACGCCGGATGGTCGCGAAAGACCCCGGCGCAGCCCAAAAGGTGATGTTGAGATGGCTTCTAGTGTTCGTCATCGCGTTCAAGGATGAGGCGCAGGTTGCGGCGCCCGTTCTGGATATGGCTTCGCACCTGCTCGATGGAGAAGCCGGTGCCTTCCGCCGTCTGGCGATAGCTGTTCCGTTCGAGGTAGAATAAACGGATGCAGCGCTGCTGGGGATCGTTCAACCGCAGCACCGCTGCTTCCAATCGCTGCAGCGTCGCCTCCTGCAGAACGGCATCATCGTTCTGGTCCTCCGGCGCGTGCAGCAGCGCCTCGTCCACATGCGTCTCGGGATCGTTCCTGCGCAGGAGCATCAGGCAGCGGTTGCGCATCACCGCATGCACCCAGGGGCGGAACGTCTGCACGTCATGCCGGGCGAGCAACTCCGGCAACGAGGCGAAGACCTCGACCACCAGGTCCTTCGCACGTTCGGTATCCTTCAGGTACTTCATGCCGACCCCGAACAGCAGGTGCGCGTAGCGGTCCCACAACGTCGCGAGCGAGGCCTGCTGACCGCCCTTCACGCGCGTCACGAGATCCTCGTCGCTCAGTTGTTCTATGGTCTTCCGTCGAAGGAACATGATCGGTGTGGTGGAATTCCCGTGTTGGAAAGTTGATGGAGTTGGAGAGTTGAAGAGTTGCCGGGTGGATGCAACTCTTCAACTCTCCAACTCCATCGACTACGGTTCTTCAGCGCATCAGCTCGGCATTCCGTTGCTGCCAAAGATCGAAGTAGCTCTTCGTTTCGATGGCAACGATCCCACCGGTCACATCGCCGTACTTGGCCGGCACACCTCCGGTGTACACGCTGAAGCTGTTGATGGCCTCGTTCGGCACAGCGCTCAAGCGCGCTCCGAGCTTCACCCCGTCCACGAAGTAGCACATGTTCTCCGCCCGCGCGCCGCGGAAGTAGAGGCCATCGCCGTTCGGCGCTTTCACCACGCCCGGTGCGAACGTTGTGATCAGCTTCACCGGGTCCACCTTGTTGGGGTTGTTCGTGAACTGCTTGTGGGAGACCTGGGTGACGCCGGTGTTGTCGTGGTCGATCATGGGTTTCTCCCATTTGGTCCGGATGACGATCACGGGCCCGAGTTCGGCCAGCCGCAGGTCGATCTCCTTCATCCGGGTGATGTTGTCGGGCGCCACGAGCACATCGGTGAATTCCTGCGTTTGCATGCCCATGCTGCTCACGTTCACCGAGTAGCTCCCGGCCACCAAGGGCTTCAGCGTGAAGCGTCCCTCGATATCGCTCATGGTGGATACGATGCGCTCACCCTGACGGGCGGTGATCAGGGCCCCGGGCACAGGCCCTTCCGCTTCGCGCACCTTGCCCTGGATCTCGCCCATTCCCTGGGCCTGCAGCATCACGCTCGCGGTCATGGCGAGCAGGATCATGGCGTTCTTCCCGTTTCTCATGGTCGTTCAGGTTTGACTGTTCGACCATAGGATGCGGCGATCACACGGATCGCATAAACGTCACAACTCCACAGCCACCACTTCCCTCACCCCCGGGACCATCTGCTTCAGTAGGTTCTCGATGCCGCCCTTAAGGGTGACCATGCTGCTGGGGCAGCCGCTGCAGGAGCCGCGCAGGTCCACGGCAACAACACCATCGGTGAAGGAGCGGAAAGCGATGTGCCCGCCGTCTCCGGCCACGGCCGGACTCACGTACTCATCGATCACGGCGATGATCTTGCGTTCGTCATCCGATGCAGGCTCGGCGTGGGTAACGGCGCGCTCGTTCGCGTCGGCCAGTTTCTGTGCGGGCGCGTCGGCGTTCACCACGCGGCCATCCGCATTGAGGTAGTCCTGGATGTACTCGCGCAATTCCATCTGCACAAGGTCCCAGTCCACTGAGTTGTTGCGGGTGACCGTGATGAAATTGCCACTGATGAACACGCCCGTGACGAAGGGCAGGTTGAAGACGTGTGCGGCCAGTGGGCTCACGGCCTCGGCCTCCTCCGGCGTCCGGAACTCCACCATGCGGCCATCCGGCACCAGCATGCGGCTGGCGACATAGCGCATCGTTGCCGGGTTGGGGGTCATCTCTGCATAAACGGACACAGGGAGTTGTTTCGTCGGGGTTTCCATCTGAGGCAAAGCTACGGTCACCACTATCCGCTGTACGCACCGACCCCTCGTGCCGGGGCGGAGCGCGACCGGTCCCGCCATTGTGGATCCTTGGCGAGCGGCATCCGGTGCGCGGGGCTGCACGGGCCTATTTTCGCGGCGCCTGAGGGCGGAAGAACGGAACGATCCATGCTTGAACTGACATATCTGCGTGAACTGCGCGAGGAGGCGATCACCCGGTTGAAGAAGCGGAACATCGACGCGGAAGCCTTGTTGGGCAAAGCGGTGGAACTGGATGCGGCGCGGCGCACTACCCAGAACGCGCTCGACGCCCAGCAGGCCGAACTCAACACGCTGAGCCGCTCGATCGGTGACCTGATGAAGAGCGGGCAGAAGGCCGAGGCCGAAGCGGCACGGACCAAGACCACCGAACTGAAGGCCGGCATCGCCCGGCTTCAGGAGGAACTGAATGTGGCCGAATCCGCCCTGAAGGACCAGCTATGCCTGATCCCCAACGCACCCAACGCCCAAGTGCCTCCCGGCAGAACGCCGGAGGATAACGTGACCGTGATGCAGGAAGGGGCGATGCCCGCACTGCCGGAGAACGCCAAACCACACTGGGAGATCGGCGAGGAGTACGGCCTGCTCCACATGGATCTGGGCGTGAAGGTCACGGGCGCTGGATTTCCGGTGTACAGTGGCCAAGGCGCCAAGCTTCAGCGCGCACTCATCAGTTTCTTCCTCGACCGGGCCATCGATGCCGGCTATCGGGAGATCATCCCCCCGCACATGGTGAACGCGGACAGCGCCTTCGCAACGGGGCAGCTGCCCGACAAGGAAGGCCAGATGTACCACGCGACGGTGGACGGACTCTACCTGATCCCCACGGCAGAGGTACCGATCACCAACCTCTACCGCGACGATATCATCGCCACGGATCGGTTGCCTGTGAAGAACGTCGGCTACACGCCCTGCTTCCGCCGGGAGGCCGGGAGCTATGGAGCTCACGTGCGCGGCTTGAACCGTGTCCACCAGTTCGATAAGGTGGAGATCGTGCGCATCGAGAAGCCGGAAGACAGCTATGCCGCGCTGGATGAAATGGTGGAGCACGTCAAGGGCCTGCTTCGGGACCTGGAGCTGCCTTACCGGCAACTGCTGCTCTGCGGGGGCGACATGGGCTTCGCCAGTGCCATGACCTATGACATGGAGGTATACGCCGGGGCACAGAAGCGCTGGCTGGAGGTGAGCTCCATCAGCTGCTTCGAAACGTTCCAGAGCAATCGCTTGAAGTTGCGTTACAAGGGCGAGGACAAGAAGACCCGCCTTCTGCACACGCTGAACGGAAGTGCTTTGGCCCTGGCGCGCATCGTTGCGGCCCTGTTGGAGAACAACCAGACCCCAGAGGGCATCCGGATCCCGAAGGCGCTTCGACCGTACACGGGCTTTGACATGATCCGCAAATGATCACGCGTGTACCGTTGGCGATCATGGCCGCGTTCTTGCTCTGCGCGCACAGCGCCTGCAGGCGCCCGGCCGACGCGCACAACCTCGCCGCCGTGGACAGCCTGCTGCATGTGACCGACAGCTTGATCAGCGCCGTGAAGACCCTGGACATCGCCCGCGTGAAGCGGATCGATTCGCTCTATGCGCTCAAAGCGGAGCGCGTGGAGCACTACATGCGGGACACACTGGACAAACACGAGGCCCTGGCGTTCGGGAACTATCACCGCACCATGTCCAAGTATCCCGGCCGGACCTTGAAAGGACATCCGTCCGTTCTGGCGCGACTGGACGTGAGCCTTGTACAGCTCAAGAACCTGCGCAACGACATTGAAAAGGGCCTCTTGGAACCCGCAGTGGGATCGAAGTACATACTGGATGAACGAGCGGCACTCGCGCGAGCGAGCGCTGATGCCGAGAACGTATCCGCCGGTTTTGCGACCATCCTCAGGGACGACCTGCAGTACGGCGCGGTGGTGGATTCCCTGCTCACAGCGGACACACTCCACACCCGATGATGCGCAACCTGTTCCTGGTATTGTTCTTCGCATTGTGCGGAGGTCTGGCCGCGCAGGGCACCGATGAGCAATTGGCCGCGCAGTACCTCGGACAGGGCGACTACCAGCGTGCGGCGCTCTACTACGACAAACTCTACAAGGAGCAGCCCTCCACGCACAATTACGAGCAGCTGTTCAAATGTCGCGTCGCGTTGAAGGAGTACGAGGACGCGGCCAAGCTGGCCAAGGAGCATTCGCGGCGGCAGGGCAACGAACCGCGCTTCCTCGTGGACATGGGCGCCGTGGCCAAGCTGATGGGCGATGCAGGAAAGGCGGAGGAGTACTTCAACAAGGCGATGAAGGGCCTGAAAGCGGACGTCGGGTCCGTGCGAGCACTGGCCAACGCGTTCCAAAAGGCGCAAGAGGTCGAGCGCGCACTTCAGGTCTATGAGCGGGGCAAGAAGACCATCAAGGACGGTGGCTGGTCGTTCGACTATGAGATCGCTGAACTGTACGCGGCCAAAGGGGACCTCCCGGCGATGACAGCCACCTACATGGATCTCCTCGCGGTGAACCCCAGCTATCTGCAGACCGTGCAGAACGGGCTGGCCCGCTACATCGATTTCACCAGGAGCGATGCACGCACGGAGATGCTGCGCACCGAACTGCTGCGCCGTTCGCAGCGGGACCCGGACAACACCATCTTCCAGGAGATGCTCATCTGGCAGTATCTCCAGCAGAAGGATCTGACCGGGGCCTATGTGCAGAGCAAGGCCATGGACAAGCGCTTCAACGAAGGCGGCCATCGGCTGATGGAACTGGCGGAGATCGCGGTGACCAACAAGGACTGGTCCACGGCGGCCAAATGCTACCAGTACATCATCGACCAGGGCAAGCAGAACGCGAACTTCACGAAGGCGCGCATGGGACTGGTGCGCGCGCTCGACGCCCGCGTGACCGAGCAGGCCGAGCCGCCCCGTGCGGAGCTGGACGAGCTGGTGGCGCAATACGATGTCGCGCTTTCCGACCTGGGTCGCTCCTTCAACACCACGGAGCTTCTGCGTGGACTGGCCCGCGTGAAGGCCTACTATCTGAACGACCGGCCAGGCGCGATGGCGTTGCTGGACGAAGCGATCAATACCGGCGGGATCGATCCGAAGACGCAGGCACAACTGAAACTGGACCTGGGCGACATCCACATCCTCGATGCGGACATCTGGGAAGCGTCTTTGCTGTATTCACAGGTGGACCTGGACTACAAGAACGATGTGCTCGGTCACGACGCCCGGTTGCGCAACGCCAAGGTGAGCTACTTCGCGGGTGATTTCCTGTGGGCGAAGGCGCAGCTCGATGTGCTGAAGCAAAGCACGAGCAAGCTCATCGCCAACGATGCGATGGAACTTTCCCTGTTGATCACCGACAACATCGGCGAGGACAGCACGCGCTCACCGCTCACGCAGTTCTCCCGCGCGCAACTGCTGATGTATCAACACCGGTACGACGAGGCGCTCCAGACCATGGACAGCCTGAACATCGATTTCCCGTTGAACAGCCTGGGTGACGACATCCTGTACGAACGCTACCGTGTCGCCTGTGCCCGGCACCAGTTCGATACCGCGGCGACCTTCCTCCAGAAGGTCCTAGAGCTCTACCCCACCGACATCCTGGTGGACAACGCACTGCTCGACCTCGGCAAGCTCTACGAGGACAAGCTGAACGACAAGGAGAAGGCCAAGGGCTACTACGAGAAGCTGTTGTTCGAACAGAGCGGCAGCATCTTCGTTCCCGAGGCGCGCGATCGGTTCCGCCGGCTGCGTGGCGATCACGACGATCTGGATACGCCCGAAAAGCAATTCCTCAACGGGCCGCAATGATCATCTACAACGTCACGGTGAACGTGGATGCCGACGTCGCCGAGGAATGGCTCCAGTGGATGAAGGCCGTGCACATCCCTGATGTGATGTCCACCGGCATGTTCCTGGACAATCGCATCTGCCGGGTATTGGCCGAGGAGGAAGGCGGCTTCACCTATGCGATCCAGTACACGGCGGCGGACATGGCCACCTATGAGCGCTACAAAGCTCAACATGCGCCACGCCTACAGGCCGAAACGCAGAAGCGTTATAGCGGAAAGTTCGTGGCGTTCCGGACGTTGCTCGAAGTGGTGCACACCGCGTGATGTACGTCCGCGCGAAGAAGCATCTGGGTCAGCACTTCCTCAAGGAGGATGGCATCGCGAAGCGCATCGCTGAGAGCCTCACCGGCCACGGTGGATACCGGCATGTGATCGAAGTGGGGCCGGGCACTGGCGCACTGACCAAGCACCTGATCGCTCCGGAGAAGTATGACCTTACCTGCTTCGAAGTGGACCGCGAAAGCGTGGAACACCTCACGGCGCACTACCCCGATCTCCGCGTTCTCGATCGGGATTTCCTGCAGGCCGACCTCTCACGCATCACGGATGGTCCCCTCGCGGTGATCGGCAACTTCCCTTACAACATCAGCACACAGATCGTCTTCAAGGTGCTCGACGATCGGGATCGTTTCACAGAGATGGTCGGCATGTTCCAGAAAGAAGTGGCCGACCGCATCTGCGCCGGGCCGGGCAGCCGGACCTATGGCATCACCAGTGTGTTGACCCAGGCCTGGTACGACTGCGAATACCTGTTCACCGTGGGGCCGGAGGCCTTCATCCCGCCGCCGAAAGTCACGAGCGCCGTGATCCGGCTGCGGAGGAACGCCACGGTGCGCCTGCCCTGCGATGAGCAGTTGATCTACCAGGTGGTCAAGACGGCCTTCAACCAGCGTCGGAAGATGCTGGGCAACGCTTTGAAGAGCTTCGCGCCGCTGGCGAAAGGCGTTCCCGAGCGCTATGCGAAACTGCGTGCCGAGCAGCTTTCCGTGGCCGACTTCATCGACCTCACGCGCGCGTGTGAAGGGCCGTAGTTTCGCGCGGGCCGAAGAAGGCCGTGCACGTGTCCTTCGAACTCAGCGATAGCAGCCTGGAACGCATCCAGGAACTTGTGCGCCAGCAGCGCAATGATGCCCTGTTGACCGAGGTGAGCGAGCTGCACCCGGCGGACATCGCCACGGTGCTGGACCGGGTGGAGCTGACCGAGGCCCGGTACATCTACGACCTGCTGGAACCTGAGACCGCGGCCGACGTCATCACCGAACTGCCCGAAGACCGGCGCGATGCGCTCCTGGGGACACTGAGCGCCGAGGAGATCGCCGAAGAGGTGATCGAGCAGCTCGATTCCGACGACGCGGCCGACGTGATCGCGGAACTGCCGGACGACGTGCGGGAAGAGGTGCTCGCGAACATCGACGACACCGAACTGAAGAGCGAGCTCACCGAACTGCTCACCTACGACGAGAACACGGCGGGTGGCATCATGGCCAAGGAGCTCGTGAAGGTGCGCGCGGACGCCAGCATGCTCGAATGCGTCCGCGAACTGCGCAAGCACGCCGATGACATCGAGCACGTGTACGTCATCAACGTCGTGGATGACCACGACAAGTTCGTGGGCACGATCCCGCTGAAGGAACTGGTCACGCGCAGCCTGCGCACGCCGGTGAAGGACGTTTACGACCCAGACGCGATCAGCGTGAAGGCGGACACCGACGCCGAAGAGGTCTCGCGCCTGATGGCGCGCTATGACCTTCCCGTGATCCCGGTGGTCGATGATCGCGGGCGCCTGCTCGGGCGCATCACCATCGACGACGTGGTGGACGTGATGCAGGAGGAGGAGACCGAGGACGTGCAGAAGATGGGGGGTATGGAGGCGCTGGAGTACAGCTACAGCAACAGCAGCCTGTGGGAGATGGTGAAAGCGCGCGCCGGCTGGCTCATCATCCTGCTCATCGGCGAGGGCTTCACCGCCACGGCCATGGCCTTCTTCGAGGACGAGATCGCGAAGGCCGTTGTGCTCGCGCTCTTCGTTCCGATGATCATCTCCTCGGGCGGTAACACCGGTTCGCAGGCTTCCTCGCTCATCTGCCGCGCATTGGCTGTCGGCGACGTCACGACGAAGGAATGGTGGCGCATCGTGCGGCGGGAGACGAGCGTTGGCCTCACACTCGGCATCGTGCTCGGCCTGGTCGGCTTCGGGCGCGTGGCGTTGTACAGCCAGTTCACGGACGTGTATGGCCCGCATTGGGTCATGATCGGGCTGGCCATCGGCTTCTCCCTGCTCGGTGTGGTGCTTTGGGGCAACCTGATAGGCTCTTCCTTCCCGCTCGTGCTCAAGCGCCTTGGGATGGACCCGGCAGTGAGCAGCGCGCCGTTCGTCGCCACGGTGGTGGACATCACGGGTCTGGTCATCTACTTCACCATCGCCTCGTTGTTCCTGGCGGGGATACTGCTGTGAAGGTCCTCTTCATCGATAGCGTGCACCCGGTATTGAGCGAGCGGCTCACCATCGCTGGCCACACCTGTGAGGATGTGAGCGAACTGGACGGCGAAGCGCTGCTGGCCCAATTGCATGATGCGGAGGGCGTCGTGGTCCGCGGACGCGTGATGCTGGATGCGAAGACCCTGGAAAAAGCGCCGGACCTCCGGTTCATCGCACGGGCAGGGGCAGGGCTCGAGAACATCGACCAGGTCGAATGCGCACGCCGAAGCATCCGCTTGTACACTTCACCTGAGGGGAATCGTGATGCTGTCGGCGAACACGCCATCGGCATGTTGCTCGCACTGATGAACCACCTGCCCCGCGCCGATCGTGAGGTGCGCGGTGGCAAATGGCGACGCAAGGAGAACACCGGTCATGAGTTGAGCGGTAGTACCGTCGGCATCATCGGCTTCGGTCGGATGGGCAGCGCGCTCGCGGAAAAGCTGCAGGGCTTTGGCGTGAAGATCCTTGCACATGACAAATACCTGAAGGAATACGCGCCTGAGAACGTGCAGGAAACCACCCTGGATGATCTGTTGGAACACAGCGATGTGATCAGCCTGCACCTGCCCTTGACGACGGAGACGGAACGCTTTGCCGATGCCGCCTTCTTCGCGCGCTGCAAAAAACCCATCTGGTTCGTCAACACCGCGCGTGGCCCCTTGGTCGACACCACGGCACTGCTGGATGCGTTGGACAATGGACGCGTACGCGGTGCCTGCCTCGATACGCTCGAGTTCGAGCAACGCTCCCTGCTCGGCCTGCGGACCGATGCACCCCAGCACATGCTCCAGCGCTTGTTCAAGCATGAGCGGGTGATGCTCTCCCCGCACATCGCCGGCATCACGCACGAGAGTTATTTCAAGCTGGCGAACGTGCTGGCCGACAAGATCCTGAACGATGTGGCCGATGGGAACCTCTGACCGCCACGCCGGGCTTCGCCGAGGGATCTACCTTGCCACGGCCTCCGCGCTACTCCTGGCCGGATGCACGTACGAGACCGTGACCCGTCCAGAGATCCATGGCCACCGCGGCTGCCGCGGCCTGTTGCCGGAGAACACTCTGCCCGCCTTCCTGAAAGCCACCGAACTGGGCTGCGACTGGCTCGAACTCGACGTGGTGATCACAGCGGACAGCCAGGTACTGGTGAGCCACGAGCCGTGGATGGAACACCGCATCTGCCGCACGCCGCAAGGCGATAGCATTACCGAGCAGCAAGCCCACGACTTCAACATCTATCGGATGTCCTTGGCCGAGGCACAGGCATTCGATTGCGGCACCACCCATCATCCCGATTTCCCCGATCAGGAGAACAGCCCGCAGCACAAACCAACACTCCGTGAAGTGGTGGAGGCCGTGGATGAGCAGGCGATGGAGGACGGGAACATGGGTGTCGGCTACAACATCGAGATCAAGAGCGACCCGGCTTTGTACGACACCCGGCAACCTCGTCCAGCCAGGTTCGCGCAACTCGTGCTCGCGCAACTCGACTCACTGGGCATATCCGGCCGGGCGATCATCCAGTCCTTCGACCCAGCCATCCTCGAAGAAGTCCATCGGATCGACGAGGCCATGCCCGTAGCGCTGCTCGTGGACAACACCGATGGGCTTGATGCGAACCTGAAGCGGCTGACCTTCACGCCTTCGCACTACAGCCCCGCGTTCGAACTTGCGGACAAAGATCTGGTGAAAGAGCTGGACGCGTTGGACATCCAGCTGCTGGTATGGACGGTGAACGACAAAGCAGACCTGAAGAAGATGATCAAGCTCGGCGTGAACGGGATCATTACCGACTACCCGGACAAGGCGATCGCCCTTCTGGACGAAGAGGAGTGATCAAACGCGCTGCTCGAGCACACGGGCCATGCCCGCCTCGAAGCGATCGAGATCCTCGGACCAGCGCAACGGGTCCGTGCGCGGATCGGTGCTGACCAGCCTACCACAGAGATCCTGGAAATACGTCGCGTCGATCGACACCAGTTGTGGCTTCATCGTATGCACGACGCGTACGACCTTGTCGTTGTCACCGACCGCTCTGGCTTCGCGCAAGGTCTGCAAGCGCTCCACACCCCTGCGGCGGACCAGGGCCAGTAGCATCGCATCCTCTTCCGGATCCCGCAACGGCGCTGGGGGCGTCACGATCGGCGGCGCAACGGGTCCCACCACTACGGGCAATTCCACCTTGGGCACTGACGGAGGCGCGACCGACGATGCCACCACCGTCGGCTCCGTGCCCTTCTTCGCCACCAGGCGCAGCCAGGTCACCTCCTGGCGCAGTTCCTTCAACGCCGCGCGCTGTTTGCGGATGTGCAGGGTGAAGAAGGCGATGGAGATCACCAGCATGAGCATTCCCCCACCTATCGCGTACAGGGCCAGCTCCTCGCGGCGCGCCTGGTCCACGGTCAGGCGCTCCATGGCATTCACATGGTTCGCTTTGGCCATGGCCATCGCGGTGGTCAGGCTGTCGATGCGCGACTTGGAAACGGCGTTCACGAAATGTGCCTGTTCCACCGCTGCGGCCGCTTCATCGCGGAGCACATCCGAAAGCCGTGCGACCTCGGCCCATTCCCGGGTCGCCTTCTCGTGGGAACTGAGCGCTGTGTAGCGGGATGCAAGATCCTTGTGGACACGCAGGGCCAGCTCCGGAGCAGTACCCGCACTGTCCAGTAGCCCAGCGGCTTCGTGCAAGAGCTTCAGCCCCTGATAGGACTTGACCAGCCCGGATAGCTCCAACCGCAATGAAGCACCTGCGATGGCATCCCGGGCTGAATCGGCGGTGACGATACGCCGCTCGACCGAGGCGACGGCGTCCGTTGAAGGCGCCGCATGGCCATCCTGCGCCCGCGTCCCAAGGCCCTGAGCCATCAGCGCTACAACCAGCACGAGGCGTACAGCCGCCCCCACAACCCTGCATTCCATGGTGGCGAAACTAGGCCGGGTTGCGCCAAGCTCGTCTTTGCCGTTCCGGCGGAACTATCCTCCGAGTTGTCCACGATCCGCCCCCCGCTGCTACTTCAGCACGAACCGCGCGGTGGTGCGGCTGCGTTGCTCCAGCAGGATCTCGCGACCGGTCGTGAGTTTGGCCAGGGTCACCTCATCCGGATGTCGCACGGTGAGCAGCTCAAGACCCTCGTTCCACTTCACCTCGTAGTCACCGCGTAATTCCATGACGAGCGGTTTCA
>CAZYPC010000094.1:0-17055 GCA_964649165.1 uncultured Chryseobacterium sp. | reverse complement strand
CCGGCGGCGTAGTTCTTCAATTGCATGGTGCCAAGGTAGGAGCACCCTAACTTCGCCATGCATTCCGTACGAGATGGAACAGATCGTCCTTCAACTCAAGAACACGCGCAAGCGCCGCCTGCTGCTGGAGCTACTGGGCGAACTCGATTTCGTGAAGGTGACCAGCATCATTCGCGATGGGCGCAAGGTGGCCTTCGCCAACGACCTGCTGGACGCGCTGATGGAGGCCAAGGCCGACGCACGCGGCGAGAAGAAGCTGACGCGCGCCCGCGACTTCCTCAAGCATGGCTGAGGTCGTCCTCACGGCATTCTTCAAGGCGGTTCAAGGAACTGAAGAAGCGGCATCGTTCGCTGGATGCGGATGTGCTGGCCTTGGTCACTTCGCTTGAAGTGAAACCTGTCCAAGGCACGCCGATCGGCAAGGGCTGCTACAAGATCCGCCTGGCAATATCATCGAAGGGCGCCGGCAAGTCCGGCGGTGGCCGCGTGATCACCTACGTGCGCTTGCTCCAAGGCCGAGTTTACCTGCTTACCATTTACGATAGGCGGACACGGACACGCTCACTACGAAGGAACTGCTCGAGCTTCTGAAAGGCGTGGGTTAACGTTTCGCGGTGCCGACGAGCTCGCCGGTGGAGGCGTCAACGAGATCCGCTTGCTTGCACTATCCGGCGACCCATTAGCCGGCGACGTAGTTCTTCAATTGCATAGGGCGAAGGTCGGTACGGAGATGCTATCCGCAGATGGCGCAGATGACACAGATGAATGCGAATGCGGCGTAGTCCATCTGTGACATCTGCGATATCTGCGGAAAAAGGCCGCGGCACGCACCGAACTTTTTCGTGGCCCCTGTCTCCTATGGTCAACTAGCACCCAAGACCATGAAACTCCTTGCCCAATTCCCCTACCGGCTGATGGCCGGCCATGTGTTCACCCTCCTGCTCTGCGCGAACGCATCAGCCCAGGCCCCCGAAACGCCGGAGCCTGTGAAGCACATGTTGAAACTCGTAGGTCGCTGGGAGGCGACCGACGTGAAGCTGACCCTCGGCGACAAGACCTACACCACGCCCTACCACATCACCTGCACGGCCATCAACGACGGCACCGGTCTGCTGATGGAGGAAGGCGCCAACATTCCCGGCCTGGCCGAACTGAAGGGCTGCAACCTGATGGGCTGGGACCCGAACCTGCAGCAGATCCACCTCTATTCGGTGGACAACCTGGGCACCTGCCACGACCACACGGGTTACTGGAAGAGCCCGGATGAGCTGTATGTGCAGTACGATGGCGTGATCGAAGGACAGATGTACTCGGAACGGATATGGATCACGCTCAAGGGCATCACCATGCACATGAAGCTCATTGGTGAGTTGAACGGTGGGCCCTACGAGCTGATCGAAGGCACTTTCACGCGCAAGGCCGGCTAACTTGGCCGTGGTGAAGAACGCGGCGATCATCGATCACGTGCAGTTGGGACGGTGGGCCCTGGCCGCGCGCGATGGCGACCAGCAGGCCACGGGGCAGCTGTACGCCTGGCTGCACCCGCGCCTGTACGCCGTGGCGCTGAGCGTGCTGGGCAACAACGAGGATGCCCGCGATGCCGCACAGGACGCCTTCCTCATCGGCATCACGCGGCTGAAGGACCTGCGCGACCCCGCCACGGTTTCCGCCTGGTTCCGCAGGATCGTTCAGCACCTCTGCTATCGTCGCAGCTCCCGTCCGCACCCCGTGCGTCTTCTTGATGCGCATGAGACGATCGCAGGTCATGCCTTCGATGAACCAGCCTCGGACGACACCGCGCTCTTCCGCTCGATGGAACTGGTGCCCGAGAAGCTGCGATTGGCACTGCTGCTGCGCTACTTCACGGTGGACAACGACTACGACACGCTGGCTGACCGAATGGGCGTGCCCATCGGTACGGTGCGCAGCCGGCTGAACGATGGGAAGTCACGCCTGCGCGAGGCGATGCGGAAGGAGGCCGGCCCGAACATGGAGGATGCGACGGATGAATGGACGGGCTTCTATCGGGAACACTTCAGTGCGATGCACTTCGATGCGGCGATGCGTGGCAGGTTCTTCGACCACCTCGCGACCGACCTGAACTTGATCCTCACCAGCGGCCGCGAAGTGCAGGGCCGTGGCTACGTCGAGGCCTCCATCGCGGACGACCTGGTGCATGGCAGCTGGTTCAAGCCGCTGCGCGTGCTCACCAGCGGCAACCTCAGTGTGGTGGATGGCGAGAATGTCAACTCAGCCGAGCATCCGTTCCATTGTCCACCACGCAGCACGATGGTGCTCATGCGCGATGGGAGCCACGTTACGCGTATGCATCTCTATGACTCGCCGCTTCCAAAGAGCGCGATCAAGCATGGCGCCGAAGTCGAGGCCGCCCATTGACGTTGTGGCGACGAGCTCGCCGGTGGAGGCGTCGATGAGGTCGGCTTGCTTGCCCGAACCGGCGATCCATTGGCCGGCGGCGTAGTTCTTCAGTTGCGTAGGGCGAAGCTCGGTACGGTGAGGCTATCCGCAGATGGCGCAGATGGCACAGATGAATACCCAGCAGGCCTGAGCTATCTGCGACATCTGCGCCATCTGTGGACCGTATTCCCACCGCCTGTGTAGTTGAAGGCAGCACCGCCTAGGGGTTTTCCCAACTTGCCTGCGGTGAACGCACCCGCACCCTCCTCTCTCGTGCTCTTGCGATTGCGTTGGCTGCAATTGCGACGGAGCGTATCGTCCACAGGACGCGTCTTGCTCCTGCTCGCGGTGGTCGGTGCCGTGTGGCTGTTGCAGAAGGCCGTGCTGCACGATTCGACGAACACGCCCTACATCGCCGGTGGTGCGATGCTCATGATGTGGGGCCTGCATCAACGCCGGACCGACCATCACTTCTTGCACCGGCATGTGCCACAGGCGCGCATGGCCATGGCCCTGGAATACGGCGCGTTGATGCTGCCGGTGCTGCTGGGGCTCCTGTTGGCTGGAGCATGGGCTTCCGCGGCGGTGTTGCCCGTGGCGCTGGCGCTTCCTTGGTCGCCGGTGGCGCGTTCATCGGGCGTGCGCGCAGGGTGGTTGCGTAAGCGGATCCCGGCGCAGCTCTTCGAGTGGAGGAGCATGCTGCAAGCCACCCATCCGTGGACCTTGCTGCTGTGGGTCGCAGCGCTGGGGTTCTGCTGGCTGCCGCTTCTTCCTCTTCTGCTGCTCGGCGCCGTCGCGTTGATGGCCACGGGTGCGCAGGAGCAGTGCGAGCCGCGCGCCATGCTACTGGCCTCCGCAACCGATGCACGCACGCTGCTACGCGGCAAAGTGTTCGGCGCACTGAGGCTCATGGTGCTCATCGAGCTGCCCGTGCTCATCGGCGCAACAGTGTTCCAACCGGATTGGTGGTGGATACACGCGCTCTTCGGCTTGGGCATGCTGGTGCTCGTGGCCTATGCCGTGGTGCTGAAGTACGCGAACTACCATCCAAACGCACGGCTCGATGCCAACAGCGCCAACGTGGGCGTGGCGGCGGTCTTCGCCATCCTGCCCGGCCTGGGCGTGGTGCCACTGATCATGCTGCTCACCGAAGTGCGCAAAGCCCGCGAGAACCTCAACTCCTATTTCCATGCTCACGATCGTTGATCTGCATTGCGCTTACGGCGACAAGCCTGTGCTCGACATCCCGCGCTACGAGATGGCGCCCGGCGTGCACGGCATCGTTGGCCTCAACGGCGCGGGCAAGACCACCTTATTGAACGCGCTCTATGGCTTCGGCCGGAACGCAGAAGCTGTGGTGCAATGGAAGGGTGCCGACATGTTCCATGGGAACACCGCGTTCCAGGAAGCGGAGAGCTACTTCCACCTGGGCATCACGGGCGGAGAGTACCTCGACCTCTTCATGCCGACCAGCGGGACGAACGATGCGCAAGCACTGAACACCTTGCTCGAAGTGCCGCTGGACCAGCTCATCAGCACCTACTCCACCGGCATGAAGCGCAAGCTGGTGCTGCTCGGCGTACTGCGGCTGGACCGCGAGGTGCTGCTGCTGGACGAGCCGATCAACGGCCTGGACCTGGCTTCGGTGCGCGTGCTGGAGGCGATCATCCGCCGCCTGGCCGATCGGGGTCGAACGGTGCTGATCACTTCGCACGTGCTCGGGCCGCTCGTGGCCTTGTGCGACCAGGTCCACCTGCTGGAGCGTGGCGCGTTCACCCGTTCGTTCGAGCGGGGCAGGACCGAGGGCCTGGAAGAAGCGCTCTTCGGCGATCTCGATGCCCGGACACGTGCGGTCGTTGAGCAGTGGGGCAGTGACCCGGAGTGATCCGGCGGGTCTACCTTTGGGATAATACGGAGCCCATGGACCTGAAGACCTTGAAACTGGAACTGCTGGAGCGCATCGCGCTGATCGACGACGAGAACCGCCTGCACGCGATCAAGCGCCTGCTCGATGCGCCGCGTGGCTACGGCATTCCGAATGAGCGCCTGAGCGTGGTGAAGGAAGGGGAGGAAGCCTATCCACGTATCGAGGACCGGAGCTATTCCGCTGAAGAAGTGCGTCAGATGTTCGAGAAGGCCCGCCACCAGTGGGAGGACGAGGCGTTCGACATCGATCTTACAGATGAGGAAGTCGCAGAACTCGATCGCCGGGATGAGGAAATGCGGAGCGGGAAGGTGAAAGGATACACTTGGGACGAAGTACAGCGCATGTTGGACAGTGACCGCGAGAAGCAGCGCGATGGAGCATGATCATCCGGTTCAACGCGCATGCCTTGCGGGAACTACGGGAAGCGGAGTGGTACATCGAAGGACAACGACCGCGATGGGGCTCAAAGTTCCGGGCGGCGGTGGATGCGACGTTGGAACACATCCTGCAGCGCCTTGCGACCAGTAGGTCATACCGGAGGATCGGATCCGGTTCCGAGAAAGTTGAACGCTTTCCTTATCGCGTGTACTACAAGGTCGTGGGAGACGAGTTGTGGATCCGAGCTGTTTATCACAGCCGTCGGAAGGAAGGTGGCTGGAAGCGCAGGAAGCTCACCTGAGCAGGAAGCTCAACGAGAAGTGTTCATCGGTTCATTCCACCAGAACCTTTCCTGTCCAGACCACGCCGTTCCCGTTCACTATGCGATAGACCATCAGGCCAGGGGCACTCGGGAAGCGCCCACGGCCATCGCCCAACCGGTGGGTGCTCACGGTCCGGCCGAGGCCATCAACCAAGCTGAGCGCGGCATTACCCGTACCTCCGATCACCTCAATGATCCCCGGACCGCAGGACCGCACGCGGTACGGCGATATCCCGGCACCATCCGGCAGGCCCACGATGGTCACCTCCAGTTCCCAGGTCACACTGTCCGTGTTCCCGCATGGGTCGGTGTAGGTATGTGTGACGCTGTAGGTACCTGACAGGGAGAACGTGAAGGTCACCGTGGCATCGGTGAATGTCTGGCCGTTCGTACATGTCCAGACATGCGTGCCCTCGCCGAAGTGGTAGTAGGTGATGTCGGTCGGGCCGTTGCTGCTGTAGCCGTCGATCGTGGCGTCGGTGCCGTTGGGTACATCCAGGTTCCAGGTGGTCATGCTGTCGAGTACGATCGCGCTGGCGATGCCCTGGAGGATCGCAGCCGTGTCCGGCTGGACGCTTGAAACGAACGAAGCGCCCGCACAGCTTTGCTGGAAGAGTGTGCAATAGAAGACGCAGGCCGCGAGGTACGTGCCTTCCACCGAAGGATGGCTACCGTCCGGGTTGTACAGGTTGATGAGCGGATGCGTGTCCCGCACCTGCTTCCAGGCCACACCCACCGGCGAGACATAGGCATCGTTGGCCTCGGCGAGAGCGACGTAGTTGTCGCGCAGGCCTTGTTGCATACCGTCGTAGGTACACATGAAGGGGAAGTCCGGACAGTTCAGGTCGTCGCCGTTCTGGCGGCCCCAGGTCATATAGAAGACCGGATAGGTGCACTCATTGTTCTCCTCGATGGCCGCTACCAGCAGAAGGGCACCGATCTCGGTGTCCGTAACATCGAAGGGTAGGGCACCAAGCTGGCTCTGCTCCTGCATCACAACGAGATCCCATGGCTGGGAGGCAATGGCATCGAGCGTGGCAGGGGTGTTCCCATGCTGGTAGAGCGTGTAGCCGCCCGGCGTCTGCGCGGAGGTGACGACCGTATCGCCCAGTGAAAGCGCCACTTGCCGGAAGGTGTTGGGCAGGTCGTTCACACCGACGTAGCTGTTGCCGATGAACAGGACAGAGGTCTGTTGCGCCTGCGTGGTCGCTGTAAGCAGCAGGAGGGGGAGGGTGAGTTGTTTCCGCACGGGGTGAAACTAGAAGCTCTGCTCCATCGGTCATCCCCAGGCTCCACGCTTCGTCACGGGTAAAGGCGACTAGTTTCGTGTCACAACAGGAACCCTGATGATCAACGGCGCACACATGGTCATTTACAGCACTGATGCGGAAGCGGACCGTGCCTTCATGAAGGACGTGCTGAAGTACCGGCACGTGGACGCAGGTGGTGGCTGGCTCATCTTCAAGCTTCCCCCTGCGGAGGTTGCCCTGCATCCGGACAAGGATAATGGCGCGCACGAGCTGTACTTGATGTGCGATGATCTGAAGGCCACCATGGCCGACCTGAAGAGGCAGAAAGTGGCCTGCGACAAGCCGATGGACCTGCCATGGGGAAATCTCACCTACTTCAAGCTGCCGGGGGGTGGGAGGCTGGGACTCTATGAACCCAAGCATCCGTTGGCGCACAGCCTCAAGGCAACTTCACGAAAACGTGTTGCCAGGATCCTGCCGAAGTCGAAACCCGCGCCCAAAAGTGGCCGGCGACCAAACCGCTGAGGTCGATCACGGACCGCTCGGTCGGGTGGACGCGTTCGCGCCTGACCAGGCGGCCTTGACCATCCAAGATATCGACGCCGGTGAAGGTCATACCTCCTGGGAGGGTGATGGTGATCCGATCGCCAGCAGGGATCGGGAAGATCGCCATGTCCATGGTCTCTTGTTGATCAAGGCCGGTCGTACACGTTTCGAACGCACCGGCATCGAGCGTCGCATGCTGGCAGCGCAGCACCGATCCCATCGGATGGACGTACTCGTACAGCGCTACCAAGGGATAACCGCTGGGGGCCACACCTGCGGGATAGCCCAGGTTGTGTGCCGGTGAACTCTCTTCAATGCGGTAGTCGTAGTTGGCCTCATCGAAGAACTGAGCGCTGGCGATATCCGTGGTGCGCAGGTTGGCGAGCGTATCGATGATGGTCGGCCATGCGGACATGAACTCGCCGCCACCAGCGAGCACATTGTTGTATGCCTTGAAGAGCACATCGGCGGGGACCTGGAAGTAACTGCCGTTGGTCTTCTCGTTCACGATGGTATTGTTCACGGCGTAGAATTCCTGCGGCCCCGGATTGCTCAAGCCTTCCATGCCGAAGCCCACGATGTTACTGTTCTCGCTCTGCAGGCCCTGTTGGATCACGTTGCCGATGAGGTACGCTTGTCCACCATTGGGCAGGTCGATCTCGCGGCTCGCCGTGCCGTCCGCCTCGTTGCCGATGCGGTTGTACTCGACCACATTCACCCAGGCGCGGCTCTTCAGTTCATGGCCCACATCCGCATGGTGGCTGTAGTTGTAGCGGAAGATCAGCGAGTCCACGTTGCCGATGTACAGGTTGTGCGAGTAGCCATCACCGAAGCCATGATGCCCGAACTCGCTGTACTCGATGCGCACGGTGCTGGGGTGGTACTCCCCGCAAAGGATGCCGTTCTCGTTATGGTGGAACCAGCAATGCCGCACGGTCAGGTTCAACCCTTCGAGCCGGATGCCCGCGCCGTTATGGTCGGGCACCACGCACTCGCTGAATTCGATCCGCTCTACCGTGGTGTTGTTCCCTTGGATCACCCAGATCGCCTTGTCGCCCCAGCTGAGCCCGTTCGATTCAAGATGCGCAACTCCACCAACACCCCGCAGAACCAGGTTGTCCACCTGCCAGCGTGCAACATCGCTCGGATAGACGCCGGCTTCGATGTTGACCGTATCGCCATCGCCGACGAGTGTAGATACCTGGCTGGGCATGGTGTAGGTCTCGCCGGGGCCGATGGTCCAGGTGGTGGCGTATCCTCTTGGTAGGAATACGATGCTTGCAAGAGCTAGGCATAAGACGTTCCGCATATCGCGAATGTAGAACCCCGGAACATGCCCTACTTTCGGGAAAACCGACCGACCGTGTTACGCGTATTCATCCATGGGCTCCCCAGTCTGACGGTGGTCGCGTTCTCCTACGGACAGCGGACCTTCACCTTGCAGGGTGACTTGCGTCACGAAGCGCTTCTCAACCTGGGCAACGGCCACACGCTTCACCTCTGCACTCATGATATTGCCGATTATGAGGACTCCAGCCATTGCGAACTCTTGTGGACCCAAGAAGACCAAGTCGTCATCAACGCACGACGTTTCCGCATCCCTTGCAATTACGCGCCACAAATCGGGTTCAGCTGTGATATTGCGCAACTCAACGACGGCTTCGTCGTTGGTGGTGGGCGAAGATCATCAGGACCCGAGGTCCCTTTCATCGTAAAGGTCGGGCTGGATGGAGATCTAGAGTGGAGTGGGTCCTTGACTCCTCTGTACTTCAACCAGGTCTCCATAAAACAGATCATTTCCGAGGGTAACTCCTTCACGGCATATTCAAGCGGGGAAAATCAGATTTATCGTATAAATGGCGAGTCTTCCGGCACGGTATGGAGCGGTTCGCTGATCAGCACCCCAACCTCGTATCCCATCGGTGTATCCAAGGTGCTAGACGGCGGGGATCACCATTTGTTGTGTGGCCAGGGCGGGGAGGATAATCTCATGCTCATGTATGTTGCTGACAGCGGTGCAGCATGGATAAACTACTACCACCTCCCATTGCAGGGCTTTGGATGGCCGGAATTCGCCCCGGATCTGGAGCGTACGTCTGACGGAGATATTGTCCTGGTTGGGAGTAGGATCGACGCGGATGGGATCTATCACAGCTTAGTACTAAGGGCTGATCCGATGGGGACCGTGATATGGAGCACTGAATTGGACAATGTCAATGGTGGTTTGGCACTACGTGGTATTCATGAACTTCCTGGTGGTGACCTACTGGCCGTTGGCTACACATTAAGTGGTTGGGGCTATGCGGGCAGTATCATGCGGCTTACTGCCCCCGGGGATATCGTCTGGCAAAAGAGCTTCGGTGAAGTACCATATGATGGTCCGTTGCTCTCTGACTTTTTTGTCAATGAAGATGGAGACATCAAACTTCTTTTGGATTGGAAAGTTTTGGAGCTTGACTCAGCCGGATCAGGCTGTGGATTCACTGACATTTCTGAGATCATTGCGACCCCCTTCACGCCCACCGTGACTTCCATTCCGTTCACCAATTCACCCGTAACGCTCAGCTTGCTTGCTGAGACCTTCCCCGAGCGCACACCTACAGCTAGTTGGTCAGTCTATTGCGATCCCTTGGGCGTTGGTGCGCCGCGGGAAAGGCTTCCCTTGGTCGCCCATCCTGTCCCATCCTCGGACTTTGTCCAACTCGGCGAGCCCGGTATGGTCGCGGAGAATGAACGCGTCATCATACGCGACATTACTGGCGCTCTCAGGAAGGACGTGTCTTACGGCACTGCGTTGGATCTCCGTGCGCTCTCTTGTGGAGTGTATTTCTGCGAGCTGCCACGGACAGGACAGCGCGTGCGGGTCGTCAAACAGTGATGCGGTCAGAAGTACAGGATCGCGCAAAGATCGGTACAGGGCGGCAGGGGCTCATCAAGGTACCTTATCGAGGCGCACTGCGTTCGACGTCGTACTGCCCACGTTCAGCAGTATCGGGTCGCGATCCTTCGCGCTGCCCGTGTATTTCACGGTGCCGTCGAGATTCTCATCGGTACGGAATATTTGGTGGCGGTGGCATTGGGTGCGGTGAAGCAGATATCGGTAAGGGGTCGCGGTCAGCGGCGCACGGCTTTCCGTCAGAACAATAGCGATCCAACCCGTGCCCCTCTATCCGCCTGACGACGCCCATCGGGTTGCGGCATGGCCAGCTTCAGGGAGCCGTCCTCCGGGATACCCATGTAAGATCCACTGATCGGCCCACCGTCGGTCGCATCCCGCAGGGGTCATCGGGACCGAAGGCACGACTTCCGCTGCTCATCCACGAACCCAGGGCATTCCCGGGCGCGCTTGTACTTCACATGCTCGCGATCCTTCCACACATGCGGGTGCCAACCGAACAGGTTGAACTGTCCCGGGATCCCCTCCTGCACCGTCCAACAGCGCTCGATGATCCGGCCGTCTTTCCTCCAACGCACACCGATGGTGCTGTGCCCCGGCCAGATCGCGGCCTTTTTCACGCACCGGTCCCATGCGGCATCCTCCACTCCGGGCTGGCGGCGCATGAAGGACACCAGACTGTCGAAGCTGGCGGTGTGCGTGACATAACTCGTGGATGATGTAGTGACGACATGCCCCTTGCGCACGCGGTGGATCTCGTGCTTCATCCAGCGGTCCATGGCGCGTTCAGTACCACCGTTGAGCGCGCGGCGGAAGCTGGCGACGTTCTGGGCATCAGCGATCGATGGCAACAGGGTCAGGAAGAGCAACGCTATCCTCATTCCTTCAACCATTCGCGCCAGTCGGCGATGGCCTGTTGGACACCTGCCTCGCTGCGATGGAGCCGCAGGTCCATGGGTTCGGATGTCTGATGATCCTGCCCGGTGAACCGATCGAGTGCCTGCATGACCTGCCGCATGTAGATGTCGTGGATGGTGGCGTTCTCGCTGCCGTTGATGTGCAGCGGTGTGGTCTCCATCACGCGGATGAAGTAACGGACCGCGGCGCGATCCTGCCGCTCCAGCCGGTCGTAGTGTTCTTTCGTAGCGCACACCAGCGGGCGGATCCGGCGATAGTGTTCCACCTCATTCACGGCTTCGATGCGCGTATCAGGGTTCCAATGCGTGGTGAGCGCCATGGCCAGGGGAAAGTCGATGTGCCTGCCGATGTATGCGAGGGTCGCGCTGGCCCGGGGATCACCGTAGCGCTGATGGATGTGCTCGAAGTGATAACCCACACTGTCATCCTGCATCGCTTCGTGCAGCATGGTCAACAACTCGCACGTGAGTGGCGTGGGCTTCGGGTAGTCGATGAAGAAGCGGCCGGAGGTGTCGGAGAGAACATTGCTGACCTGTCGCGGGAAACCAGCGGGAAGGTCATCGCACCCGCTGTCCTGCGCGCACCCGGTAAGGGCCGCGCAGCTGGTGAGCAGGGCGAAGGCGGTGCCGGTGGGAAGGGAACGCATGACGGGCGGTACACGTATCGCGAGCCGAAGTTCGAACCTGGATCCCGGACGCGTGTACAGGTGCGCGATGCGATGCTCCACCAACCGCGTGTTCGCCCTGTTCATGGGGCTTTCCCTCACTTTCGTCCTCGACCTCTCCCTTGCGTGCGCCCAGCCCGGCGATGACCCGTTCGCCATCCCCTGTGGAATGGCAAGCGATGGACGGCCCTTGCAGGATACCCGACGGGACGACATTCAGGTCATCACCACCAGCATGGGCACGGACGATGTACCGAGCAGTTCGGGTCATTGCACCCGCCAGGTGATGTTGCTGGACCATGCGGAGTTCCTGCTGGAGCGGAACCACCAGGGCTATCACCTCATCGCCGAACCCAAGGCAGGTGACGTGCTGCACCCGGATCCCCTGCGCGCAGGTCTGGCCACGGGCCGATACCGCTGGGGCAAGAGCTATATGCCCATCTGCCACCAGGGCTACGGCGCGCAGTTCGATGGCAAGGGCTGGCATCCGGTGGAACCCCGCACCTGGGAGCGGAGCATCGTACGCTTGGTGACGCCTGAAGCTATCTACCTCGTGGCGATGACCGTGGCCTACCTCGAGCCGGATGGGATCATCGAGGTGCGCGGCAGGCGGGTTGTTCTTGAAGGCGACCCTTTACCCATCCCCTGAGCTTGATGCGCTTCACATCGATCCTATCCTGTCTGTTGGCCGTATCGGGTATGCATGCTCAACCGGGTAAGCTGACCCTTCCGTTCTGCCACTCGTGCGAGTTGCCTCCATCGGACAGTTTGGATGTGACCGGGGATGGCATTCCGGACCTGCTCGTACACGGCGTGCTCGGCGAAAGCACCTGTGACATCCCTGTGAGCTATGGTGGCTGCGGGGTGGTGGTGCGGACGTTGCCGGGCACCATGCTGCTGGCTCAACGACATTCCCTGGGAGGGCACGATGTGTGCAGCTTCGCGCAGAACGATACCATACCTATCGTGGAGGAGAACATCCGGGATGACTTCCGCATACCACGCTATGGCTTCATCGATGGGGTCATTCAAGCGCTCACATGGAGTTATGGCCGCAACGGAACGGCCCCCCCACGCCTGGCACATGGCGCGGATCGCGTGTTCGTCTTTGCGCACATGGTTGGGGAAACGAGACGATATGGGACCTTCACCATGGAGATGATCGTGGAACGGCGCACCGTGAAGGTCCATGTGGGAACTTTGTCTGTCGGCCGTGAGCCGGTGATCGTACGATGATATCGCGTTGCTCATCCCTCTGCGTGGTGTTGCTGGTACTGCGCGTCTCCGCGCAGCAGGCCTCTCCTCCTGGCGAGCCGATGGTTCAGGGCATCCCACCCGATGAGCGCGTGGACGTCACCGGCGACGGCATCCCGGATCTGGTGATCACCGGTCGCGTGGACAACACGCCCGATCCGGAGCAAGGGCTGCACGGTTGGTACCGGCGCGGCGTGAAGACTTTGCCAGGCAGTTCCATCCTGTTGAGCGTAGCGCACCAGGCGAAGTACTTCACGCTCGTTGAAGGCGAGCGCATGGACACGGCAGCCTTGGCCAAGGGCTTCCACTTCAAGCAGCTCATGTGGACACCGGCTTCGGAGGCCATCGAGTTCAGGTTGTTGGAGCAGGCCTTCGGCCCGGGCATCACACCAGCGGCACAGGGCTGGTACGGTACAGGCGAGTACTACGACGGCACGATGGTCCTGCGCAGCAACGTAGGGGGGCGAACCAGTATCGCGGCTTTCAACGTCTGGTTCCAACTGCCCTCGGGCCACATCGGGATCACCATGAAGGAGGCGATGACCGTGGAACCGGACTTCGGAAAAGAAGGTGATCCTGCGCCGGCGAAGCCGAAAGTGCCGGATGCATTCTCCTTCGGCCATGAATTGGAGGAGCAGGTGATCATTCCGCCCGGCATTCCGCCTGACGCACGCATCGACGTGGTGGGGGATGAAGCACCCGACGTGGTACTGACCGGTCACGAGGAGCACATGAACGGCACAGAGGGGCCCGGTTACTATGTGCGAGGTGTCTCCCCCTTGCCCGGGTTGGGCTTCCTGATGGCGCGCGAAGCGACGGATCGCCCGTGGGAGTTCTTCCACCTGTCTTTCGGCGCGCGGATCACTCCCGATAGTCTTGCCCTTGGTCTGCGGAACAGCACGCTGATGTGGGCCTACCCGGGCAGGGAAAGCGTGTTCTGCCCAGTGCTGCGTCATCCTTCCGGCATGAATGATCGATCCCAGGAGTGGTCACTCGTGGACGAAGAATGGAAGGGCGATCTGGTGTACCGTACCAGCTACTACGGACATACCACCGTCATTGGCGTGCTGGAAGTCCAGGCCACGGTACCCGGCGGCGAGTTGCGCCTTCAACCGCAGAACTGGGTGGAGGAAGGCCAGGTGCTGGAAGTCCGATGAGCCTCGGAAGCAGGCAGGCCAGAACAGTCGTTCCGGTCAAGGGAAGCGCATCATCAAGCCTGCTCAGGCCTTCACGGCCATGGGCGCGTAGACCCTGGCGATCACCTCCACGGCCTGGTCGACATCCTCTTGTTCGGTGAACTTGCTGAAGGAGAACCGCACATTGGCACCTTCACGCCCAGGGTAGAGGTGCCCGATCACGTGCGAGCCCTTGTTGCTGCCGCTGCTGCAGGCGCTGCCGCCGCTGCACGCGATGCCTTCGATATCCAGATTGTAGATGAGCATCTCGCTCTTCCCATCCTCCGGCAGGAACACGCTGAGCACGGTGTAGAGCGCCTCTTCGCTGTCGTCGCCGTTCACCTTCAGGCCGGGCACTGCATCGAGCAAGCGGGCTTTCATGCGCCGTTTCAGCGCTGAAACATGACCGATGTGCTCGTCCAGGTCGCGGTAGGCGATCTCCATGGCCTTGGCCAGGCCGACGATGCCGTAGATGTTCTCCGTGCCCGCGCGCATGTTGCGCTCTTGCGAGCCGCCGAGGATCATCGGCTTCAGCGTGGCGTCGCTGCGCATGTAGAGGAAGCCGATGCCCTTCGGGCCATGGAACTTGTGCGCCGCGCAGGTGATGAAGTCCACGGGAAGCTGCGACAGATCGAAGCGATAGTGCCCCATGGTCTGTACCGTGTCGCTGTGGAAGAGCGCGCCGTACTTGCGACAAAGTGAACCGACCTCATGCAGGTCGATGCGCGTTCCGATCTCGTTGTTGGCGTGCATCAGGCTCACCAGCGCCTTCGGGTTGGCCCTGAGAAGACGCTCCAGATCGGCCGGATCCACGCGTCCCTTCCCGTCGAGCTTCACCCAATGGGTCTTCGCCTTGCCACCAGCATGAACAGCTTGAGCGACGTACTCCACCGCGTGGTGTTCGATCGGCGAGGTGATCACGTGCTCTACACCGAGATCGCGCACGCTCCCGAAGATGGCCATGTTGTCCGCCTCGGTACCGCCGCTGGTGAAGACGATCTCGCCCGGCGCGCAGTTCAGGAGCGAGCTGATCTTGCGACGTGCCTGTTCCACCGCAGCGCGGGTGGTGCGGCCGTAGGAGTGGATCGCGCTCGGGTTGCCGTGGTGCTCGCGCATATACGGGAGCATGGCATCGAGCACTTCCGGGTCGAGCGGCGTGGTGGCCGCGTTGTCGAGATAGATCCTGCGATGCATGGCTCAGTTGGCGGTTGTCCGTTGTCGGTTGTCTGGCATGACGGCAACCCCGATCCGCCCAGACCTGCCCTTCGGCAGACTGACAACGGACAACCGACATCGGACAACCATGCGGCGAAATTACCGGGAAGTTGTGGCCTCGCTGCCAACCCGCGCTTTTCCATCCGTATTCATTGGGCGGATCCCGGTGCGATGCTTGGGTCAATTCTCTTTCGGATCCTGATCCCGTCAATGGAGAGTACCTCAAGAGGTCTGCAGCGGCTCTGTTGATCCAACAGGATCGATGCGCATTTGTTCACAGTCCATGTACCAGCGACCTCCTGACAGCTTAGCAGTCCATCCGCACAGGCACGATCGTTGGGACCGGTCGCCCACACCTGTTGAAACATCGCGCCCGGCCACCCTTCCTTGGGGAAGTACTTTTGCCGTGCGCCTTTTTGGCACCTGAAGAACCGTAGATGAACGATCGTATCCCCCCTGACGGCATGCTGCTGTCTTCCGAGCAGATCGAGAATGAGACCGAACTCATTCCGCTGATCACTGCTGAGGACGAGGAGCAGATGAACGCGGAGACCACTCCGCCCGAGCTGCCCATCCTGCCGTTGCGCAACACCGTGCTTTTCCCCGGCGTGGTCATCCCCATCACCGTGGGGCGTGACCGCAGCATCCGTTTGATCCAAGAGGTGTACCGCGGCAACAAGACCCTCGGGGTGGCCAGCCAGAAGGACAGCGCCATCGAGGACCCCCGCCCGGAGGACCTGAACCGCATCGGCACCATCGCCACCATCATCCGCATGCTGCGCATGCCGGACGGCAGCACCACGGCCATCATCCAGGGCAAGAAGCGCTTCGAGATCACCGAAATGGTGAAGACCGACCCCTTCTTCACGGCCCGGGTGAAGGAATTCACCGAGCAGCGCCCGGCCAAGGGCGACAAGAGCTTCGAGGCGCTGGTGAGCAGCCTGAAGGACCTGGCCATCCAGATCATCAAGGCCAGCCCGAACATCCCCACGGAGGCGGGCTTCGCCATCAAGAACATCGACTCGCCCAGCTTCCTGGTGAACTTCATCAGCAGCAACATGAACGCGGAGGTCGCCGAGAAGCAGAAGATGCTCGAGGTGGCCGACCTGCGCGAGCGCGCCAACCTCCTGCTGGCCTACCTGACCAAGGAGCTGCAGATGCTGGAGATGAAGAACGAGATCCAGAGCAAGGTGCGCACCGAGGTGGACCGCCAGCAGCGCGAGTACTTCCTGCACCAGCAGATCAAGACCATCCAGGACGAGCTCGGCGGCAACCCCATCGAGCAGGAACTGGAGGAGATGCGCGCGCGGGCCTCGAAGAAGAAGTGGAGCGAGAAGGTGGGCGAGACTTTCGAGAAGGAGATCACCAAGCTCCAGCGCATGAACCCGGCCGGCGCGGAGTTCAGCGTGCAGTACAACTACGTGCAGCTGCTGCTGGACCTGCCGTGGGGCGAGTACAGCACCGACAAGTTCGACCTGAAGAACGCCGCCCACATCCTGGAGCGCGACCACTTCGGGCTGGAGAAGGTGAAGGAGCGCATCATCGAGCACCTCGCCGTGCTGAAGCTGAAGGGCGACATGAAGGCGCCGATCATCTGCCTCTACGGGCCTCCCGGCGTGGGTAAGACCAGCCTGGGCAAGAGCATGGCCGAAGCGCTCGGCCGCAAGTATGTGCGCATGAGCCTCGGTGGCCTGCACGATGAGGCCGAGATCCGTGGCCACCGCAAGACCTACATCGGCGCGATGCCCGGCCGGCTGATCCAGAGCCTGAAGAAGGCCGGCACGAGCAATCCGCTCTTCGTGCTGGACGAGATCGACAAGGTGGGCAAGGACTTCCATGGCGACCCCGCCAGCGCGCTGCTGGAGGTGCTCGATCCCGAGCAGAACCATGCCTTCCACGACAACTTCGTGGAGATCGACTACGACCTGAGCCGCGTGATGTTCGTGGCCACGGCCAACAGCCTCAGCACCATCCACCCGGCCCTGCGCGACCGGATGGAGATCATCGAGGTGAACGGCTACACGCTGGAGGAGAAGCTGGAGATCGCCAAGCGCCACCTGATCCCCAAGCAGCTGAAGGAGACCGCCGTGAA
>CAZYPC010000093.1:0-17292 GCA_964649165.1 uncultured Chryseobacterium sp. | reverse complement strand
CTGTTGCCCGCGCCAATGGCGGTTTTAGGCCCAGTATGAAAAAGAGATGAAAAGTGACGGAGGAGGGTTAGGAGGCCGTTTCGGGGGGTAGCTGAACGGGCGAGCGGCCAACCCCCAGAATACGGCCTTCGTTGGAAGGTCCATCTGGCAGGCAGCTGCTCTAGTTGGTCCACACCGCGTAACCCTTGCGGCGCAGTTCCATGGCCAGCCCCCTTTCTACCTCCAGCGCTTCCGCGCGGCTCAGCGGACCGATGTGTTGGTACAGGCTAGGCCGTAGATAGCGGCCGTATTTCTGGACGATGTTGCTGCTGAGCTTGTGGCCCTTCGCATTCCGATGGCCGGTCTTGTGCTCGCGGAAACGTTCTTGAGGCGGTTTGCTCGTCTGTCCCACGTAAAGGCACTCCAGCACACCATTGTATTGCGGGTTCGCCTCCCGGAACCTGCGGTCCTCCGTGAAGACCTTTCGGCTCAACTCGACGACATAAACGGTGTGGACCACGGGCATGCGGCGCGAACTTCCCACTTGTCGATGAAGTTGCGCACCGCCCACGTCATTTTTCCGATGATCCCTGCTGGAATGTCGTTCGGCCTGGCCGCCACGGCTACATTCGAGCAGTGTGCCTCATCGCCATCGCCTACAAGGCTCATCCCCGTTTCGGGCTCATCCTTGCCGCCAATCGGGATGAGTTCATGGATCGGCCCGCACGAGCGGCGCATTTCTGGAATGATGCCCCGCATATCCTGGCGGGCCGTGACCTGCGCGCGGGTGGGACGTGGTTGGGCGTCACACGAGAAGGACGCTTCGCGGCCATCACCAATTTTCGCGACCTCCGGCGCAAGTCTGTACGTGGCCCTTCCCGTGGGCAACTCGTGCGTGAGGCTTTGGACGGGGACATCGATCCATGCAGTACCGGTGTGTACGAAGGGTTCAATCTGCTCTATGGGCCGATGCATGCGCTACGCTATCACAACAACATCCAACCTGTGGATGAGGAGTTGCAGCCCGGCGTGCACGCGTTGAGCAACCACTTCCTGAACACGCCCTGGCCGAAAGTGGGACGTGCCAGAGCCGGTATGGACCGGTTACTGGCTGGATCCGACGGGAGACTGGTCGATGGACTGTTCGCGTTGCTGGCCGACGATGTGGTCGCTCCGGATGATCAACTGCCGGATACCGGGCTGCCCCTGCATTTGGAGCGGGCCGCATCACCCATCTTCATCCGGTCGAAGGGGTATGGAACGCGGTGCTCAACCGTGATCACGGTAAGCGATGATGGCGTGGTCCGATCCGAGGAGCGTGTGTTCCCTGTTGGCACGACCACGGTTCAGGAACTCAGGATCAAGGCCTGATCGGTCGCACGATCCGGTCAGCTATTCCCTGAACAGTCGGCCCCGGAGCTACAACCAGCGCTTGCGACGGAACCACAGCAGCATGATCCCCGCGATCACGGCCATGGACGCCATCACCAGGAAGTATCCGTACTTCCAATGCAGTTCGGGCATGTTGTCGAAGTTCATCCCGAACACGCCGACGATGAAGGTGAGCGGAATGAAGATGGTACTGATCACCGTGAGCAGTTTCATCACCTGCGTCATGCGCGCGTTCTGCCCGGCGTGGTAGGTGTTTTCCAGGTTCGTGAGCATATCGCGGAAAGTGTTGATGCTCTCGGCGATGTACACGGTGTGGTCCTGCAGATCGTTGATGTAGCGTCGCGTGCCCTTCTCGATCAGCTCGTTCTGCACGGTGTTCAGCCGTCCGGCCAGTTCGCGCACGGGCGTGGTGTAGCGGCTCACGGTGATGAGCAGGCTGCGGATCTCCTGGATGGTGAGCAGGTCCTCATTGCCGGGGTGGACGCTGATCTTCCGTTCGAGTTCCTCGATGCGCTGGCCCACGTCCTCCACGATGAGGAAGTAGTTGTCCACGATCACGTCGAGCAACGCGTACAGCAGGTAGTCCGCACCCATCTTCCGCACGCGCCCGGTCTTGTGGCGGATGCGATCCCGGATCGGCTCCAGCACATCGCCCGGTTTTTCCTGGAACGTGATCACGTAGTTCCGGCCCAGCACCAGGCTGATCTGTTCGCTCACGATGCCCTCGGTCTCCTCGTCCAGGCTGAGCATCTTGGCTACCACGAAGAGTTGTTCGGGGTACTCCTCGAGCTTTGGCCGGTGGTCCGTGTTGAGTACGTCCTCCAAGAGCAGAGGATGCAGGCCGAACCGTTCACCCGTCGCAGTAACGATCGACGTGTCATCGAGGCCATCGATATCCAACCACAGGATCGTAGAGTAGCCGATCGACCGGTCTACCGGGACAACGGGTTGCGGCACTTCGGCGATGCTGCGCGGATCGGCTTCGGTGAAGTCGTCCAGTGAATAGGTGAAGGCCTTGATCGTGGTCACCGTGCAGGAATCCCCGCTCACACCCACGAGCGAGCCGGGGGGTAGACCCGCCTTGTCCGAACGGCGGCGAACGCGTTTCATGAGAGCGAGGCCGCAGTGGCCGGTCCCGTGTTCGTCGGATTGATGATGGTGCGCGTGGGGTAGGGGAATCCGATCCCCTCGGAACGGAAGCGCTCCACGATGGACTTGTTGAGGTCGTAGTGCATCAGGCGCGCGGTCACGGGATCCGTGCTCCAAACGTAAGCGCGGAGGATGAGGCTGCTGTCGCCCATGCGCACGAGCCGCACCGGGAGTTCGTCCACGCCGTGCTGCATCTCATCGGCCGTGCGCCGGTCGATGCGGGAAGGATGTGCCAGGCAGAGCTCCCGCACGATGCGCATCGTTTTGTCCAGATCCGCCTCATAGGCAACGGGCACTTCCACGTATTCGCAGATCGCCGGATCGCGGATTGTGCTGTTCACGATGTACTCGTCGCTGATTACCGCGTTGGGCACTACCAGCCGGCGGTTCTCCCACGTGAGGATCACCGTATGGCGCAGCGTGATGTCCTCCACCTGCCCGCTGCGGTCAGGCTGTCCCGGGCCGCTGGTGCCGAGCCCGACCGTGATCTGGTCACCCACGCGGAAAGGCTTGAACGCCACGATGAAGATGCCGCTGATGATGTTACTGAAGGCCTTCTGCGCACTGAAACCGATAAGGGCCGCGAGGATACCGGCACCCGCGAACAGCGTGACGGCCAGCGAGCGTACGCTGGGGATGGTGTAGGCCACGAAGCCCAGCGCGATGATCCCCACTACGCTGCGCAAGGCGTTGCGCAGGAAGCGGTAGCGCGTCACATCGTCGTGCCCCTGTGCCTTCGAGCGGGCGTAGGCGCTGCGCAACAGGCTCACCAGCACGCGCTCCACCACGAACGCGGCCAGGATGATCAGCACGATCTTCAGCAGGATGAGCAGGTCGGGACCGAGATCGCCCAGCCAGGCTTGCAAGTCGTGGACTTTGTCCTTCATCCCGGTGCGAACGTAGAACGCACCAACCGGCATTCGCTCGGCCCTGCCGGGGAGGAATGAACAAAAGGTCGTTCACGTAGCGCCCTAGGGCATGTCCACCACGCGTCGCTGGTATTTCCCCTGCAGGAATATCCAGACCACATCATATCCACCGGCACCATCGCTGTTGGTCATATGCACATACACGCGTTTCCTATCCTTCGATCGGGCGACCTGAGGGTAGATGTGGAGCTCGCGTTGCTTGCCATGCAAGGACCACAGGTTGGGGTTATACAGATCGCTCGAAGCATCACGTGGGATAGTGACGTTTTCGCCGTCTATGATCACGGACAGGTCTGCCAATTCTTCGCGCGGCAGATCACCATCGGTGCCCCAGAACCTCTTTCCATCAATGCCGCAGGCATAGCGCTGATCGCCAGTATGCCAGGTGATCGTATGCCTCGTGCTATCGAAGAGCGTTTGTGAGATGGTCACAAGAACCCCTTCTCCATCAAAAATGACACGGTCGCGGCCGTCGGGTTTCCCAAGTACCGGGATCAACTCCCCAGGAATGGTATCAACCAAGTCGTTGTAAGAGATGAACGCCCTCAGCTCATGATAGAATGGTCCGTTCCTCACGGACTCCATGCCTTCGATCACCTGTTCAACCCCGTCGCATTGGCATGCCGCTCCGCCGGAAAGGGCGAGCATCATCGAAGCGGCGAAGGCCCTCATGGTGTCAGGCGCCTGTGAGTGCGGTCCGAAGGGCTGTTCCTCCGGGAATATCCTTCGGCTCAGCACCATGCCTGAACAGCCGCATGCCTGTGCCCTCCACGCTCATCAACTCATCGTTCACGTTCAGCAGCGCGCCTTCGCGCAGGCCGATCACCGGCACGCGCTGGTTGATCGCGAGGAATTCGTTGATGCGCTGGTCGCGACTTTCCCCGCCGTGGCCTGGGAGCTTCGCATCGGTGTAGTGCGGGTTGATCTGGAAGGTGACCAGTCCCATCGCGCGCAAGGTCGGCACCTCGGTGATGGGCATGTCGTTCGTGGTCATGATGGTGGGGCAGGCCACGTTCCCGCCGGCGCTCCATCCGATGTAGGGCATGCCGGCCAGCACCTTCACCTTGATGGCGCGGAGCAGTTCGGTGCTGTACAGTGTGCGCAACAACTGGAACGAATTCCCCCCGCCGATGGCAACGGCATCCGCGGTCATCAGGGCCTTCACCTTGTCCGTTTCGGTATGCAGGCTGAACAGTTCGTGTCCCAACTCCGAGAAAGCGCCCTGGGTGATCCGCGCGTATTCGTCCATCGGATAGGAGACGGCCGCGAAGGGGATGAAGGCGATGCGTTTGCGTTCGCCGAGGAACTCGCGGATGTGTTCTTTCGGCCAGCCGAGGTAGGGCTCGCCGGGCATCGTCGAGTTGGACAGGAGCAGGAGCTTCATGGATCGGTCAATGCGGCGCCACCACACCGGTGATGACGAGCCGCAAGGTAGCCGGTTCGCCATCGGTGCTGATGGTCACTTCGCGCACCAGGCGGCCGGCACGCGCACGGCCGGTGAACCGCACCAACACGTCAGCGGTAGAGCCCGGAGCGATGGCCTCATCCGGAACGCGCACTTCGAAACAATCGCAGTCGACGCGGGCCTCTCGGAGGGTGAGCGGCTTGGTGGATGTGTTGCGCACCTGCACGGTGGTCTCGCGGGAAATGCCCTGCATCACGGTGCCGATGTCGTGCATGAGGGCATCACTGGGCGGAAGCTCCTGCGGGGCACCATCATCGGCGAGCAGCACCTGTTCGATCTCGATACGCCGCTCGAGCGACGCGCCCACGCTGTAGACGGAGCCCTTCAGATCCCGCAACTCGTCGCTCACACCGGTGGCGCTCTGGTCTTCACCGAACGGTGACTTGCGTATCCTGAGCGCACCGGAGCCCAGATACGGTCGCAACGCGCCACTGTCCACCGCACGCAGGTAATTCACCATGCTGCTGATGCGGCGTAGCGAAAGGTTCGCGTTGTAATCGCTCTTCGCCAGCGGGCTCGCGAAACCGCGCACTTGCAATTCGATGCGCTGGCCTTCCTGAAGTGCTTGTTCGAGCAACGCGATGAACTCGTTCAACTGCGTGAAGCCGAAGTCCACGCGATCAACGAAGAAACCATCGATGGCGGCCAGCCCATCGCTATTGTCTCCCCAAGCCTTGTGGTAGTCGGGCAGGAGAGCTTTGTAGGAGTGGTACGTTTGCTCGTAGGTGAGGGTAGTGAGCGTATCCCAGGAACGGGGATTCGGCTCGTCGTTGTGGAAGTACAGCCGGATGGGCAGCTTCTCGCGCAGCGACGTCAGGTGCCTTTCCGCAACGGTGATCGTGTCCTTCGGCGGCGCGGGTGGTACCAGCGGGTTGAGTTGCGGATAGCTGAAGCGATAGATGTCGTTGCAGCAGGTGGCGCCTTTTTTCGCGAGGGATCCAACGCGGTTGCTGGTGAGGAAGCCGCTCATGGTGCGCGCATCGAACGTGGGATACAGATCGTTCGCGGGGCCGTTGAGCGGATGCTTGAAGTTCTGCGGCGCGGTGAAGATGCCGGCGCTGTCAGCGCTCATGAAATTGTCGTAACCGCCGAAGCCGGGCAGGAAATCGCTGCTGAAGTAGAGCTTCTGCTGGTCAACGTCGTAGAAGGGACAGGTCTCGTTGCCAGGGGTGTTGATCGGCGGTCCCAGCGGAGTGGGTTTCGTTGCTTCAGTGCCGTCGATCGAGGCCATCCAGATATCCAGGCCTCCCTGGCCCCCTTCCATGTCGCTGGTGAAGAAGATGGTCTGTTTCCCGCGGAACATCGCCACCATGGGCTGGGTGGTCAGGTCGGGGCCTATACCGTTCACCGTTCGGGCCGCACCCGAAAGTGCTTTGCCGAAGATGTGGCAGGATGCACCGGGCGGGCAATGCGAATAGTAGAACACGGAGCTATCGACCGACCAGGCGGAGTTGGCCTGACCGGTACCCGGGGAAGCGTGTTCCAAGGGCACGGGAGCCACCCATCGGTCTCCTTCTTCCTGGGTATTCCAAATGCTCGCGTGGTAGAGCGCGGTATCCAGCACCTCTTCATTGTCGTTCGTCTCACCACGCAGGGTGGTGAAGAACAATCGCTTCCCGGGTCCCATGCGCGCTCCGAACTCGCTGTCGTAGCTGTTCACGGGTTCCGGGAGGTGGTCGATCCGCACGTCCTCGGGCTTGGCCATCATCTCCTTCGCCATGACGATCCCGGCGAGCGCGTTGTCCGCGCGTTGTGCGGTCACCCCGGTCTTGTCCTTGGTCTTCTGCTTCACCTTCAGCCAGGTCTTCTGGGCTTCGTCGTACTGGCCGCTGCAGAGTTGCATCTCGCCCAGCCAGCGCAAGGCATCGGGATGCGAGCGGCCGAGATCCTTGCGCCAGACCTTCTCATAGCTCTCGGCGGCTTGGGGATATTGGTTGCTCAGGCGGCAGGCCTCTGCGCATTTCCACTGGAGTTCCATGCGCCCTTCCTGTTGTCGCAACGCCTCCGCGTAGAACCGGGAGGCTCCATAAAAGTCTTCGGTGCGCATGGCATTGTCGCCCCAGAGGATGAATTGTTCGGCGTTCTGCGCGCGCGCCGGATCGAAGGCCATCGCCAGAAGGACCAGGAGGGTTGCCCATGCCTTCCGTGTCACCCGCTCGATCACTGGTCTGGTCATCCGTGTTCACATCTGGGTGGGGCAGGCCTTGAACTTGACCGGCATGTAAGGTCTCTGCCGGAAGATCCGCACAACGGTGAGTTCGAGACCACCGCGGTTGCGGCTGGCCGGAACGAGGTCGCTCAGGTTGATGTCATAGCTGAGCCCCAGGGTCCAATCGTCGTATTCGCTGCCGACGAAAATGTACCCGGCATCGCTGGCACGCCAGAAAAGGCCGGCCTGAAGGGTGCGCAGATACGTGTAGCGATCCTGCAGGATGTAGCGCACCGAGCCGCCGAGGATGAATTCGCGGAACTTGCCTTGCGTCATGAACTGCATCGTGGGTTGCACATCCACTTTGTCGCTCACCGGGAAGCGCGTGAGCACATGCAGCGCACTGCGCCCGTCAAGCGGCGAACGTTCACCGTTGAAGGCGACATCCGGCTTGGTGATGTTGAACAAGGAGAAACCCGCCTGGATCATCTCCCGCTTGGTAGGTGAGTAGCGGTAAATGACGCCGGCATGTACGTCGGGATGGGTGAACGCATCACGATTGAACTGTTCGTTGCTGCTGAGCGAGGGGTCGTAGTAGAACCCGTTGTATTGCGCATCGAAACTCAGTCGGTCATAGTCGATGCTCAGGGAGGTGATCCCGAGCTGCAAGCCACCCGTGATGCTCTGATCTTTGAGCACGCCGAACTTTTCCGTCCAGGAAGCCCCGAGGCTCACATGGAATGTGTTCAATCGTGAATCACCGGCGCGGTCGTTGTAGAGCCAGAGTCCCGCCCCCAGACCGGTCACGCCCCCCACGTTCGCTGCGTCACCACCCAGGCCGAAGGTGCGGTAGGGCGTGGTCACGCTGCGCCATTGTTGCCGGAACACCCCGCCCGCTCGATACTGGCCTTCGAAGAGCCCGATGTTCGCGGGTGAAGCGGCGTACGGTGTATTGAAGAACTGGGAGAAGTGGATATCCTGCCCGAGCACCGGCGATGCCAGCAGCACGAATGGGGCCGCGAGCCACGAGCTACGAGCCTCGAGCCTGAAGAGGTCCAAAGCTCGTGGCTCGCGGCTCGAAGCTCGTGGCATGGCGCTCATCGGATCACGGTAACATTCCCCTTCTTGAAGAACTCCTGCCCGTCAGCACAGGTCACCTCCAGCCAATAGACGAAGACGGCGGGGTCGACGGGCTTACCCTTGTAGGTAGCATCCCATCCAACGGCAGGACTGGTCGTCTCGAAAACCAGTTCTCCCCAGCGATCGAAGATCTTCAGCTCCATGCTGGAAATGAAGCGGCCGCGCACATAAAGGATGTCGTTGTTGCCATCACCGTTCGGTGTGAACGCATCGGGAATGAAAATGTCAGGCTCGTCGCAGTTCATCTCGTAGACGGTCACGGTCACCGAATCGCTCCGTGTGCAGATGCCGTCCGAGATCACCAGATGGAAAGTGGTCGTTTGTGTGATGAAGGCCGTTGGGTTCTGGATGCCCGGATCACTGACCTCCGAGGCCGGGGACCATGCGTAGTTCACTCCCGTAGTGGGCGTCGCGCTCAACTGGACAGTGGTCCCGGGAAGCACGATCGGCTGGTCCACATGGGCTCCCACGGAGCTGCCGAAGATCGACGACACGAGCACCGTGATGTCATCGCTCCATGTGCAACCTGCGGGAGAGGTGACGGTCACGGTGAATGTTCCAGTTGAAGCGATGCCCACGGAAACATCGGCGGTGCCCTGTCCGGCCAAATGGTCGTCAGGTTGCCAATCGAACGTACTGCCCGCATCAGCGCCGAGCACGTGCAGTTCCGCCACGCCTTCGGCACAGGTGAGCGTGTCGCCGGTCAGCGAGGGCGCGATAAGTTCCACATTTACGTGCACACTGTCCATGCTGCCGCATGCATTGCCCAAGGGGCGCACGAAGAACACCGCATCGCCGTTCACCTGGACCGTAGCCGTACTGTCCGATGGCGTGTCGTTCAGGGTATCGGTGAATCCGCTGGTGCTGCTCCATTGGAACAGGTCGATGGTGCCGAAGCCGTTGGCCGTCAAGGTCAGGCTAGCATTGGAGCCGCAGAGTGTGGTGTCGTTTCCCGCATCGATCGTCGCGCTTTGCAACAGCACGTTCTGGGTGATGGTGTCGGTGCATATGCCGTTGCCGAGGAACAACGTGTACGACACGGAGGAGGAGGGTGTGCTCACCGGATTCGGAACTGAGGTGCTGCTCAGGAACAAGGGTGGCTCCCACAGAAAGGTGAACGCGGGATCGGAGATCGGCAATAGACCGATCTGCACACTGGCTCCAGCACAGACGGTAAGGTCATCAAGCGCGTAAGACTCATTGCCAAGCACCACGACCTGTCGCTGGGTGGTGTCCGATACGTTGCACGCCGCGTTGTTGGTGGCCACCAGTGTCACGGTGTAGACACCGGGCTCGTCGTACAGGTGGGTGGGAGAGGCGTTGAAGGAGGCATCGCCATCACCGAAGGTCCAGACGTAGCTGGCGGCGCCATAGCTGTTGTTCTGGAACGTCACCGGCGCTGGCAGGCAGTCGGTCTCCGCATCGAACTCGGCCACGACGATCGGGAAATTGAAATCGAACTTGAAGACCCCGAGGTTGCAGTTGGTGCTGTTATTGGTGCTCGACCATGCGCTCGGGGTGCTCGGGAAATCGCTGTGCTGTCCGCAGCCCGCACACACGGCCTCGTATACGCGTCCTCGCCGATCGAAGCGGCTGGTGCCTCCATCCACATGTTCGTGGCTGGAAGGGCCGCCGAAATAGGTGCCGTAGAACAGCGCCGTCATGTTGATGTCGAAGACCGCGAGATAGAAGTCGTTGTTGTCGGTCGTGCTTTGGAACGCGTCGGATGTTACCGGAAGTCCCTCGGTGCTGAGGTCACCGTTCACGGCGCTGCCCCATCCGCTGATGTAGATCTTGTCGCAGTAGTCCACCAGGAAGGCGGTGGGCGAGATGTCCGGTGTGCCGTCCCCCTGCCCGAAGCGTGAGGCCATCATCACGTTGGAGAGGCCCTGGTCGAATTTGGCGATGAACTGCCCGGCCGCCGGGATGTTGTACGGTGCGTTGAAGATGAGTTGGCCGGAAGGCGCCTGGGTCTGTCCGAAGAGGTAGACGCGGCCTTCCTGATCGAGGTCCACGAAGTAGGCCTGGTCATACACACTGGAACCATAGTAGGTGCCTGCTGTCAACGCGCTGCCATCCGATGTGAGTTCCACAACGAACGCATCGGCATTCCCGCCTTGGAAGGCCGCTTGGTAGGCGCCTGAGGGAAGGTCGAGGTCCGTGCTTCGTGTGCCTCCGCTGATATACACCCGCCCGTCATCATCGAGCTCCACAGCGTAGGCCGCATCAGCCTGGCCCCCGCCGAAATAGGTACTCCAGAAAAGCGTGGTCAGCGCGGCGTCCATTTTGAAGACGACCGCGTCGTGCGAACCACCGCCGGATGCGGGCTGAACCACGTTCGGGGTGGTGGGGAAATTCGAGGAGGCGGTGCAACTCGCCACGAACACGTTGTCGTTGTCATCGAGCAGCACCTCGCCGCGGATCTCATCGGCATAGTTGAACTTGAGGCCGGTGGCGGTGTTCAACCCGTCATTGCCCGCGCCACCGATGTACGTGCTCGCCAGCAGGTCGGAGCCGTCGGCGCTCAGTCGCGCGAGGAACATGTCCGAGCCGTTCACATAGTTGGCCCCCAGTCCGCTCATGTTCACCGTCGTACCGCCATTGTAGACCTCGTCATACGCGTCGACGCTTACGGGGAAGTCCAGGGAACTCGTGGTGCCGTACACGAAGAGTTCATCGGCATCGTTCACGACCAGGCTGTGGGGGAGCTCATCACCGCCGCCGCCCAGAAAAGTGCTCCATATCAGGTACTGTCCGGTCGTGTCGAACTTCGTCAATGCCACATCGATACCATCGCCGAGCCCTTGCCCCCCGGCGTGAATGGTCTGGTAGGCGCCGGTGGTGGTCGGGTATCCCTGGCCGAACGCGGAACTTCCGGAATACAGGAAGCCGTCACGGTCGTAGGTCGCGGTGTATCCGAAGTTGTCGCTCGTCGACCCGCTGAACGTGCTGAACGAAAGGGTGGGGTCGATCACCAGCGGGGCGTTCGTATCGTGAGCACCGAGCACGAACCGGAAGGTATCGCCATCGCGGGAGTAGCGGCAATCGACAGGCACCCGTTGTCCATTGATCTCCTGGTATGCCAGCGGAATATGCTCGGTGATGGTTCCCAGCGATGTCCGGACTTGGATCCGCCCTTCGGCCAGCCCGATCTCATCCGCTCCATCATAAACGAATGAGATGCGGTCAACGTCGGCGCCAGCGTCCATCAGCAGGTCATACTTCAGGCCCTCTTCAGCGGAATGTATGCGCAGGTCGACACCTGGATAGATGTCGCGCTGAACGACAGCGGAGAACGCATGCGCTCCATGAGCCCAGCGCGCCGGGTCCTTGCCCAGGAAATAGTTGTAGGAACCTCGTTGCACCCCGAGACCTTCATGGGCCTTGGGGGCATCCGCGCCGAGGAAGCGTAATCTCACAGCATGGTGGTGCACCACGGGGTTGTCGTTCGGCCCGGGACCTTCGTGGGCGTGGGCGATCGCCGACCCGTCGAACCGGTCAATGAGGATGGCTGCCCGTTCGCACCAGATGGTCGCGCTGGGCGCGTCGGCCTTGAAGGTTACCGCCTCCGGCCATTGCCCGCGGTTCTCCACGAACGCCGGGCGCGACTGGCCGAACGCGGCAGAAGCGGTGCAAAGGCAGATGAGCGGGATCGTGGAACGGCGGGGCATCCGGATGAAGACGCCCGAAAGCTAGGGACCGATGCCCGGTCGCCGGGTTGGCCGGTCAGGGCTTCTCGTAGGCCTGGTCCTCACGCATCACGAGGCGGAATTCCACGCGGCGGTTCTTGGCCCGCCCATCTACGCTCTTGTTGTCGGCGATGGGATGGTTCTCCCCATGGCCCACGGGCACGAGGCGTTCGCCTTGAGCACCACCCTGCACGAAGTAGTCCATGATGCTCTGGGCGCGCTGCTGGGAGAGCTTGAAGTTGAAAGCATTGCCACCGTTGGCGTCGGTGTGCGCCTCGATCACCACGTTCAGCTGCGGGTGGTCCTTCAGGAGTTGCAACACCTTGTCGAGTTGTGGGGCGAACGCCGGGGCGAAGGTGGCCTTCCCGTTGTCGAACAGGATGGTGCTCGCGCGCACCACGCTGTTGTTCAGGTCGCGTTCGTTGAGCAAGGCCAGCGCGCTGAGGTCCGTCACCTTCTCGGCGTGTATCACGGTCACCTCGGCGTCCATGAACTTCAGTTCGAGCACTTTCTGGAACACTTCGTACATGCTCGCGATGTCCTTGGCTTGCCCGACACTGTAGGCGTAGGTTCCACGCAACGGATCATACCGCTCATACACGGGATAGAATTTCCGGATCTCGGCGAACCGTGGGTCGTCCAGGCTGATGCGCTCCTTGCTGGCGAAGAGTTCCACACTGAAGCGCACGTCCTCGTTCTGTTGCACCGCCATGGAGAACTGATCGAAGGGGAGCGCCTGGAAGTTGAAGTCGTGCGTTCTCCCGGCCGCGTCCTGATAGCTGGTCGCCACTGGCATGTCCAACATGTCCTCGAAACGCTTGATCACGTTCACGGTCTTGGTGACACAACGGGCCTTCACCTTGCCCGTGCCTTTCTCCGTTCCCAGAACAGCCAGCTTCACCAGGAACTGGCCGGGCGCATTCCAGTTGTGTCGGGTCTCCCTTCCGGTGCCGAAATCCCCGTCGCCGAAGTCCCAGTGGTATTCCTCGGCGGTCATGTCCGGCAGATAGCTGTGCGAGCCGTCGATGACCTCCTTCTGACCGCTACGCAGGCTGTCCGCGCAGGTGATGTAGGGCTGGTGGATGTCGTCGATCAGCAGTTCATAGCTAGCCTCGTTGAAGAAGATCTCGTTGCTTGCGTCGTCGATCAGGTTCAACTCGACCACATAGCGTCCGGGACCCGTGTAGCAGTGCTGGGCTTCGCGGCCTTCGATGGAGTTTCCATCGCCCATGTCCCACCGATAGTGCACGGGAAGAGTGCCCAGTGCGAGATGACCGGGTTCCTTGAACTGATAGCAATAATTGTTGTCCTGCTGTTCGCCACAAGCGGCGAAATAGGGGACCACCTTCCTGAACTGGTAGATCCGATCGGACCCGTCACGATCGCTGCTGAAGAAGCCGCTGCGATCGGTGGCGAACGAGGCGTAGCCGATGTCATTGCCCGGGGAATTCATCGGTTCGGGCAGGGCTTCTGGCCGTCCCCAGCGGTTCCCGGATACCACGGATGCGTAGATATCGAGCTTTCCGATCCCGCGTTCACGATTGCTGGAGAAGTACAGCTTGCCATTGGCCGCGATCGTGGGGAACAGTTCGTTCGCTTCGCTGTTCACCGTACGCCCCAGGTTCACGGGTATGGACCAGCCCTGCGGTTCCAGTTCGCAGAAGTAGAGATCCGTTCCCCCTTCGCCGCCGGGCATGTCACTTGCGAAGTAGAGGCTCCTTCCGTCCGCGCTCATCGCCGGATGCATCACGTTATAGGCTCCGCTGTTGTAGTCGAACGGCACCGGAGCGCTCCATTCGCCATCGATCCGTGCTGAGAAAAAGAGCCCCAGATGATCGTCCTCTTTCTTCGACTTTCCTTTCGCACTGCTCTGGTTGCGCGTGAAGCAGATGGTCGTGCCGTCCATGCTGAACGTGGCCGGACCGTCGTTCAATGGCGTGGAGAGCGCTTCGCTGAAGAACGTCGGTGCACTTGCGCGTTCGCCGTCCCATGTGAAGCTGTAGAGGTCGCTGAACGGATCCTCGGTATCTGCCGCGCGATAGCTCACCATGCCGTCGCGTTCGCGCAGGGAACACATCACCACGGTGCTGTCCATCAGCACCGGGGCATAGTCCTGCCCGAGCGGTGTGAGGTTCAACGCGTTCACCACATAACTCTCCTGTGCCGAGGCCGCTAAGGCGCTCAGTAAGGTGGTGGAGAGCAGGAAGTGGCGCATGGTGAAGGTCAGAAGTATCGTGGGTCTCTTACATGGAGGCGTTTGCCGAATTCGTATTGGAGCATGAGTTCATGCGTACCCTGGTGGTAGGGTGTGATGTCGGAGAGGCCCAGGTCATAGGCGTAACCCAGGCGCCACTGAGGCGTGGGTAGCACTTCGAAGCTGCCGACCAGCGCATCGTTGCTGCGGTAGCTGACGCCCGTCCAGATCTTGTCGCGGATGATGAGGTTGGCGCTAAGGTCAGCCTGAACGCCCGCAGCCGACTGGTAGCGGATGAGTGTACTCGGCTTCAGCTTGAATTCGCGGTTCATCTTCCAGATGTAACCACCGGTGATCATTGGCTGCTGCTGGGCCCGTTCAGAACCGATCGTCCAGGTCTGACGCGAGGCATCGAACCTGTGGCTCATGACAAATGGCATGGAAGCACCGATGAAGAAGAGTTTCTTGTAGTAGAATACGCCCGTGCTGAAATTCGGACGGATCGCCCCCCTTGTATCGGAAGCGAACTGCGAATCGTTACGGTCCTGGAGGGAAAGGGTGGTCCAATCCGCCTGCAGGACCGAAACGCCGGCGCCGAAACCCAATTGCAGCTTGCCCCTGCGGAAGGGGATACGGTAGGCGTAGTTCGTGAGCACCCCGGTTTCCCGGCTCACCCCGATGCGGTCATTCACCAAGAGCACGCCCATCGCCACGCGCGAGCGTTTGATAGGGGAGTGCAGACTGAGGACTTGCGTGACAGGAGCGCCTTGGAAGCCCACCCATTGTTGTCGCCAGGTGAGATTCGCCGCGAACGCGTCCCGGCTGCCCGCGTAGGCCGGATTGATGAGCAGGCCGTTGAACAGGTACTGGCTCGTCAAGGGTGTATGCTGGGAGCGCGTGGATGCCCCCACCAGTAACATACCCGCTGCTATGATCGTCCGCGCCTTCCCCATCACCGTTTGATGATCACGAACCCGTTGTACGTCCTTTCCGGCGTCAGGTTAAGCACGTAGAAATACGTGTCGTCGGGCAGCATGCCGCCATTGTCACTGCGCCCTTCCCAATCGTTCTCGTACCCTTTGCGTCCGAACACCTCCTGTCCCCAGCGATTGAAGATCTTCAGGTCGCTGTTCGGGAACGCGCGGATGCCTGTGATGCGGAACTGGTCGTTCACGCCGTCGCCGTTCGGGGAATAGCCCTGGGGAATGAAGATGTCGTTCACCGTGATCACCAGGGTGTCGCTTGCGCTGGCGCAACCATCCCCGAGGAATGCCTGGAGGACCAGAATGTTCTCACCCACCGCCAGATCGGTCACCACCGTGTTGGTGTCAGCATGATCGGCGAAGGAGGCGTTGCCGCTCACGACTTCCCACCACGCGCCAGCCCCAGTGGCCACCTGGCCTGCGAGCGTGGTTGTGGTGAAGACGTCGAGGATCTGGTCATCTCCGGCTTCAACATGGATGGGAGCACCAGGATCATTGAATGTGATGACCACGGTGTCGGAGGCCGTGCATTGTCCGTCACCAACGGTCCATACCAGGGGGTACGCGCCAGTGGCTGGCACCGTGACCAGGGCATGCGGATCGTTCGTCGCGCTGAAGATCGTATCGCTCAGTCCCGCTGGCGCTGACCAGTTGCCGGGTACGACGTCGATCACGGCCTGTAGTGCATAGCTCAGGGCGCAGATCTCGCCGTCCATGCCGGCATTGGCGACCGGACCAGGGTTCACCGTTATGGTGTGCGTAACTGTGCTCGAGCAGGCGCCTGCACCGGCCGTGTAGCTGAACGTGAAGTTGCCGATCAGCCCGATCGGATCGAATACCGTCCCATTGAGATGGTCGCCCGTCCAGGAACCGCCGGCAATGCCGGTCACCAGGGAGTTCAGTTCCACGGGGCCATTGTTGGCGCACAGTACGGCGGGAGCGCTCCAATTGGCATCGGCGATCGGGGTGATGTTCACTGTGACGGTGTCGGCATCGCTGCCGCATGTATCCGTCAGCATGTACACATATGCCCCACTGTGCATCGACCCTGGATCAAGCAGGTTCCCGACTACGGGATCAGGCCCGCTCCAGGTACCGCCCGGCTGGCCGCCGAGCAGGCTCAACATGTTCACGGCTGGATCGCCAGTGCATAGAGTGGTCGTCGTAGAGGTCCCGGCATCAGGCAACGGCGCGACGAACACAGTGACCACGGCTTCATCGCCGTTCACTTGATAGGTGAACGTTCCCGAAGTATGGACGTCCACCGGCATGGTAACTTGTTGGTCGTCCTCGTTCAACCACACCCCCCCTTCGTCCGCACCGGCCAGGTAGGTCATCAGGTTGATGGGTGAGGAGCCTTCGCAGACATGCACTTCGCCGTCCTCGCCCGCATTTCCGGAGGGAACACCGATCACGGTGATCATCGCCGTATCCGTTCCACAGTTCCCGCCGATGCCTGAGACGAAGGCATAGGCCTCGGTCCCGATCGCCGCGACCAGTGGCGGAACGCTGAAGGTCCCGCTCGCACTGTCGACGCTGAGAAGGAGATTGAGGTTGACTAGAGAACCCACCCCAACGCTCACGGAGTTGTCGGCGCCCGCGTATGGCAAGGGGTCGATCTGGGCAATGACGGCAGCGCTTGACGTACCACAAGCGTTGGTCACCGTGATCTGATAGGGTTCGTTGGTAGGGTCGCTCACCGTCACCTCCGCCGCTGATGTGTTCGGGGAGAAGGTCCCTGGACCGCTCCAGCCATACTGGAACGGTGCTGTTCCCAAGGCCGTCACATTGAGGTGGAGAACCTCGCCAGCACAGATCGGGCTGTTCGAGCTTGTCGCGATGATGGTCGGAGCGATGCAAGGCTGTACCAATTGGCCGGCACAGGTACAATCCTGTTGATACTCGTCGTTCTCGGTGTTGGGGTTGGAGTCATTGCAAGGCGTGCCCGGAAAGCTGGAACCACCCGCCACACCGAGGCAGTCGATCAACTGGCCAGCGCAGGAGCAATCAGCGAGGTAGACATCGTTGCCGGTGCTGGCGTTACCATCGTTGCAGGCGGTACCGACGAGGGCCGTACCACCCGGCACACCGAGGCAGTCGATCAACTGACCAGCGCAGGAGCAATCGGCCAGGTAGACATCGTTACCGGTGGTGGCGTTGTTGTCGTCGCAGGCTGTGCCGACAAGGGCGGAACCACCCGCGTTACCGAGACAGTCGATCAGT
>CAZYPC010000092.1:0-17513 GCA_964649165.1 uncultured Chryseobacterium sp. | reverse complement strand
CGTTACAGGCGGAACCCTGCTGGCCAGCCACGTTCGGGCAGTTGTCCGAGCAGTTGGGGACGCCATCGCCGTCCGAATCCGTGTTGTCTGGTGTTCCTGCGCAAGTGCAATTCGGGAAGGTGCCTGCATACACATCGTTGGTGGTACAGGCATTATTGTCGTTACACGGTGTTCCTGCCACCGCTGGGCCACCTACCACTCCATTGCAATCCGTAGTGCAGGAGCCGATCTGGACCCCGTTCGGATCGATCACGCCGGTCTTCTCAACGCCGCCCAGAGAGATGAAGTAGTTCTTGTTCTCCTGGGTGGTATACGCATCATTCACGATCTCGAACACAGTGCAGCCCGTATTCCCGGTAACCGGCACCGTCATTACCGTGAACCATGCATCTTGTGGGAGAGGACAACCCTCGTCATCCAACAGGGATGTTCCCGTTCCCAAGTAGGTGCGGTAATTGAACCCTGTGGGGTTGCCTCCAACCGAAGGGTTCACAACGATGGTTTGCTGCGAAATAGGTATGCCGCTCGGGCACGTGTTCACGCGTGTTCCGAGCGTCGCCGTCGAGGTCGTTGCCCAACGGATCGTGAAACCCAAGGTACTGAACACATCGCCGAAGTCATCCCCGTTGGCGCGAACACGCACCTCAAGGGTTGTGGCGTTGTTCTGTACCAGATCGACGTCCACGGACGTGGGGTTCTGGGCTGTGGCTGTGCCAAAGCCCAAGACCGCCCCAGTCAAGCCAAGGAGCAGGCCTCTCCAATTCCTAGCGTTTCTTTTCGTCATGTTGCTCAAGTTAGGACTTACGGTTTCGGGGTAAGGGTGGGCAAGTTAGGATCGTTCTGCTGAACTCTTCAAGGAAGTTGTTCACCACGGATGTTGTTCGGGGTGGTGCTACCGACATTCACCAAGATCGGGTCACGGTCATTGCCTGTACCGGTGTATTTGACCAACCCGTCCAAATTCACGTCCATTCCCTGATATCCGCTCACGGTGTTCGCGGGGGTGGTGCTCCCGACCACGGTCAGTATCGGGTCCCGGTCATTGCCGGATCCCGTGTATTTCATCTCGCCGTCCAACGTGGTGTTCCCCATGCACAGGGCCATGATGCTGCCAACAGTCTTGCGCGCGTTGGTGCCCCAGGTCGCGGTAGCTGGGGCAGAGAGGTCCAGACTGAATGCTGTGGAACTCAGGGCAATAGCGGTTGATGTCATCGCCCCCAAGTGGTTCCTGTGCCGCACCGCCACATAGTAGTTCCCGGCCCCGACCGAGAAGCTCAGCGGCGAGACGCCATCGGAGGAAACGATGTCACCGTCACGCTGTAGCAGCCCTTGCCGAGTGGCGAGCACCGTGCTCGGCGTGGCTTGGGAACGGAGTTCGACGCGCACCCAATCCACAATGGCATCATTGCCTGAAGCGGCCAATACTCCAGCGGTCGTGGTTTCCCCCCCCCCCCCGGCGACCTGGACGAATCCTAGACCGGCGTAAGGCTCCTGGAGCGGGATGAGACCGGAGGTCCGTAGGTCATCACGCATCATACCCGTGTTCTGATCGTACGCCCCTTCCAACCGTACCTTCGCATTCAGCAGGACGTTCGTGATGACCGTGGCGGTCACTTGGGTGCGTGTGCTGGCACAGACCCCGCCCGGGCCCTGCACTTCCCAATCATAACAGAAGTAGTAATACTGCGTTCCAGCGCTGGAGTTCTTCACGGAGACAAGGCCCGCGATCGTATATGGATAGGTCACCCCGCCATTGTTACGGTACAGGTTCTGGAGCGCCGTGGTCACGTTCAGACGCAGATCCGTGCCTTGGGGGACGGCCAGATCCAATGTAACTCGGGACTCCCCTGAAGGAACGTTCACCGTGGCCTGAGTAATGAGCGTTCCGGCGGAATTGAGCACCTGGAACGTGCGGTTGCCCGCGCTGTTGGCATACACCTTCACGCTTTTCAACGTGAACGGCGCGGCGGCATCGAAGATCAGGTATTGCGTGTAGTTCCCATAGCCCCCGCCCCCGGTGTTGTTGCTCTTTCCTGTGTATTGGGAACTCGGTGGGAGCGTGATCCTGTCCTCGGCGTAGTAGTGGGTCGTGGTGGAGATGTTGCCGGTCGGGTAGCTGTTGCCCGCAGCCAGCCAGGTACCTCCTGTGGGCTGGTTGTACCAGTTGACATTGGTCCCAGTAGCGCTCACGGTGGTCGACCCGGGGCCATTGAGCGTCGCTCCGGTTCCCGTGGGCGGGGTGGCCGTAGCGCTCGTCACAGTGGTTACCGGGGTCTGGTCCGAGCCGCATGTGCCCGTAACCGTGCATTGATAGTTGCCGCTGGCGGCCGTTGTGATGCTCTGGGTTGTTGCCCCGTTGCTCCAAGCGTAGGAATTCCCGGCCGTGGCGGTCAGTTGTACTGAACCACCCGCGCAAAACGATGTGGGGCCGTTCGCGGTTATCTGGGCGAAATCGCCACCGCCTGGGGTCTGAAGTGTCAACGTGACGGGCGCGGCCGTCCAGTTGTTGTTGTCGTTCTCCTCGACAAAGTTGTTGTTGGGGTCCACTTGCATCACCACCCAATAGTTGCCGTTGCAGGTTCCGGGCGGAATGTTCACCCACATGCCATCCAGGGATTCGCTATAAACATCGGTGTAGCCCACGGAGATCCCCTGGCTGATGGTACTGCAATTGTAGCCCCCGCCTCCATGCCCATAGTTCGGGAACTGACCTGTCGTGTTGAGCGGCGTTCCACCCAGATACTCCTGTGACGTTCTACAGTGCCCGCTGGCACTGCTGTTGGTGCAACTGTAGTAGTCCATCAAGCAGAAGCCCACTTTGGCTCCGACGCCGATAATGGGCCAGTTGAGCGGATTGGGGTCTGAGGTTTGGGAGCGCAGCGTGAAAGTCGCCCAATCATCCACGTGGTTGTGGCCGTGCGTCGGGTGATAGGTCATCGTTCCCGCGAAGCGCTCGATAAAGGTCATCGCGCTACCATTCTTATGATAGACGCGCTGCATGATGAGCTGCTTGGCGGTCTGTTGGGTATTCGGGCAAACGAACGTGCTATCGCTCTGGGGGTCGTAAATGGAAATGGTATCCGTGCCACACAAGAACCAACGTCGACCGTTCTGGTCGACACCGCGAACGTTCAGGGCGCCATGCCCGATGTTCGGTGTAGAGCCGGTCACCCTGAGCCTTCCGGGATTGCTCGCATCGTTCTGAGCGTATTCATTCGGCCCACCCGCATAGTTGGCCAGGGCACTCCAGCTGATCGTGATATCGGGCAGCAGGTCGCAGTTCGTCTGTCCGCTCTGCTCACAGACACAGCTCGTCCCGGTCGACGTGGTACATTGAGCATCAGCCATGACCCGTAGCAGCAGTGATGCACAGGCCGCAACGGACCTGAGGGCAAGGTGTTTATACATGATGAATGAGGGCTTTTTCAGTGCCGAAAGGGTCAAATGTAGAGGCCCGACTTTCCAATGGTCAAGACCGTCCCGAATGGACTCATCGTCTGAACAAGGGAATGGTCCGTACCAGGTTGCCAACAACGATCCGTAGGCCGTATGCGCCAAGGGGAACATCTTGGAACGACAGATCAAGTTGGCCGGGGGTCTGCCCCCTCCCCGTCCGAAGGATCCGCCCAGCCCCATCAAGCAGGGTCCAAGTCATGGTTCCCGAGGGGCCCTTCGCGACCAACGTTACACGTCCGTCGAACGGATTCGGATATGCACCAGCATGGAACTGATCCCCGTTCCCCTCGCCAAGCCCGGCCGTAATGTCAAAACGAGCAACCCCACCGTTCGCGGTACCCGCCCAGATGGCGCCATCCGGTGCGATGCTCACACAGGTCACCTCGTTATCAGGCAGATCCGAGTTGTCCGTGTCGTAGGTCGTCCAGGTGGCGTTATTGGACCCGAGTATCGAAAGGCCCGCACTCTGCGTCGCGATGATCTTGCGATCGTCGCCATCGATCACGATATCGTTGAGCGCGTTGGTGGGGATACCCGTGAATTCGGTGATGAACTGGAAGAACAACCCATTGTCGTAGGGGCCTGAAAATCGCAGCAGTCCACCATAAGGGCAGGCCGCCCAGCGGTCTCCATCGCTGTCGATCGCCACACCGAGCGCCGTGTTGTCCGGCAGCAGGTCATCGCTCGTGTTATAGACGAGCACGGAAGTGGAAGTAAGGTATGTGAAGCCCGCGTTCAGCGTACCGATACATACCAGACCATCCCCCCGAACGGCCACATCCGAGATGTTCACGCCGGGAAGCATCTGGTTGTTGTAGCTCGTATCGGTGTTGTTGTAGATGCGCCATTCAGAAAGGTCCGTGCGGGCGAGGCCGTTCGTTGTGGCTATCCAGGCGTTGCCCTGTCCGTCGAAGGTGATGTTATGTACCTGATCGGAAGGCATCGGACTTGAGCCGGGGAGGAACTGGGTCCAGACGTCGCCATCCTTGACCACCAGCCCTTGGGTGAAAAAACCGATCCAGACGCGACCTTGGCCATCAACGGCCAGTGCGCGCACGTCGTTCTCCGGTAAGCCATCCTGCGTCTGGAGTACCTCCCAAGAGGAACCATCAAATCGGGTCAGTCCCCAATCGGTGCCCACCCATGTGCCACCCTGATCGTCGTGCGCGATCGCCTTCACGGTGTTGCTCGGCAACCCTGCGGTAGCCATATCGAACACCTGCCACACTTGACCCTTCAGAGGTACTACGGCATGAACAAGCAGTACAGGGATGACCACCCAGCGTATCATCATCAGTCCGATCAGTGCGCGATCAAAACCTTGCTGGTCCGACGTCCGCTGTGCCCGCTCAACTCCAGTTCGTATGTCCCGGCGGGGAGTTGGCTCGTGCGCAATGTGATGATCCGTCCGCCTGTCGAACCGGTAACAACCATCCTGCCAGCCGCATCCATCAGCGCATAGCGACCGGCTCCGCGATAGTTCCCGGGGAGTTCGACATGCAGTCTGTCATCAGCCGGATTGGGCCAGCACCGAGGATGGTCCTCGGCGGATGGCCCCACACCTGATGAGACCTGTGGATCGATACGCAGTAGCTCATGGTTCGTGGCATTCACCCCCCAGATGCGGCCATCCGGCCCGACCGTGATCCCCATCAGGCCCGGGTTGATCGTATGGATGCGCCCCTGCTCCGTAACGGTTGTCCCGCTGATGTCGTAGATGATGATGTCACCGTTCGAGTGATCGCTGACGTACAGGTGCGTACCGACCACTTCGATGCCAGCAGGTTCAACCAGTCCGTCGCTGATGATCTCTTCCCAGTCATAACCAGTGACCATCGAGTATTCCACATAATCCTCCCATGGGCCATACACGCCCGGGCCACTGACAGTGCCGGTGCGGGTATTCAAGCGTAGCACCCGCTGCCCACCATAGTCCACGACGTACAGCCATCCGGTCGACTTGTCCAGCACGTTGTGGCTGACCACATGATCGTTCGGATCCTTGGTGAAGGAGAAATCAGCATATCGCTTGATGACCGCGTTGCCGTGATAATCGTTCCCTGGACCATGGTCCTCCTTGAAATCGTTCATGGTGATGTCGCCGCGGAACCCGCTCATCAACCAGTAACGGTTCCAGCACTCATGTGCGATCCCCTGGCTCTGCGGATCCACATGGAGCATGTCCAGGTGGCTGCCCAGTCCACCGTAGAAACGGCAGTAGATCGCCGTGTCGGCACTCCATAGGGACGGCCCGGTGAACGGATCCCCCCCGTTCTGATTGGCATCGAAAATGCCCGGGCTCGTGGCGAAACAGTTATTGTCACCCATCGCGATACCGGTGGGCAGGTTCATGAAATGCCAGGCATTCTGGTCCTGCCGCCACTCATGCATCTGGTCCGGTTCACCGACATGGTAGAAGGTAACCGTACTGCCGCCTGTGGCGGAGGTCTCCTTGTTGAGCACCCAGAGCTGGTTCCTCGCGGCCTCGGGATGGAAGGCCAGATCACGCGGCACTACGATGTCCTGATCACTATTGGCCACCACCGTGACCAGCGGGTCCGCCTCCAAGTAGTCATCCGCGAGGTCGGGGATCTCAGGACTGATCACGTGCTGTGTCACGAACTGATCGTTCGCCGGGTTCTGGTCACTTCCGCCATTGATGCTCGACACGTAGACCGCCAGGGAAACATTGCCCGCAGCGGTCGGCATCCATGGAACGGCATGCTCGAATTCGTACGCGCTTCCGGGCATGAGCGTAAGGCCGCTCACCGTGGTAGTGGTCGGTGATCCTCCATCCATGGAATAGGACAGATCGAACGAGGTGACCGGCTCTGAGCCGAAAGTCCTCACGGTGCCGATCACACGCAGGGGTGTATTCACATTGCCGAAGATCCCGGTGGTAGAGCCGGTTACGGCCATGTCCCGCTCCGCACCGAACGTATAGACATTCAACTCGCCCGATCCGGCGAAAACACCCACGTTCTCGCCGTTCATATACACTTCAATGGTGGCCTGGCCATCTCCCCAATCGTCCAGCACATAGATCGAATAGAGCGCCCCTTCGGTCAGGCACCAAGGCCCCTCGATGATGGTGTCATTGTTGGCGTAGCCCTGCATTACTTGCAACTGGGCACCGGCGCTACCACAATCCATCGTCGGGTTTCCTCCCTCGAAGATGGTACCATCCCCGCAGGCATTGCCTCCGGGCACCAACTGCCAATAGGTCTCGTAACCGTAATTGTCCGTGAGGACGTGGATCGTGACCTCCACTTCACCCGCTCCGCATTGCGCGGAAGAAGGAGTTGTGCAGAGCAATGATATCAAGGCGAGTGGGTAGCTGTGTCTCATGATCATCAGGAAGGGATCCAAGGTTAGTACACAAGTGCCTCCCGCGCACGCCGATCCGATGGGAATCTTGGATCGCCAGACCAATCGTCACGATGGTCCCTCTACATAAAGGACCAGATCGTCAAGGTAACTGCTCAGCCCGGATGGACGTGGGCACAGTGCTCCCCACGTTCACCAGGATCGGGTCGCGATCGTTCGCACTTCCGGTGTACTTGACCTGCCCGGACAGGTTGACATCCTCACGCAGGTATCCCGAAACGACCGCGTTCGGGGTGGTGCCTCCGATCGTCGAAAGGATCGGGTCCCGATCGTTGCTCGGACCCGTGTACTTCAGGAGACTGACATTGCCGTCCCGGAAGACATTCCCTCCCCATAGGCCCCAATATCCGCCGCCAAGATCCTTGCGACCCTGAGTGCCCCAGACCGGCGTGCTGGAGAGCCGAAGATCGATGGAGGTCGCCGTGCCGCTCAAGGCCACGGGAGAAGCGGTCATGATACCCAGATGGTTGCGGTGTCTGACCGCGACGTAGTAGCTGCCAGTGCTCGCCGCAACGACAAGAGAGTTGACACCATCAAGGCCTGTCACATCGCCATCACGCTGCAATAGGCCGCAGCGCGTCGCCACCACCTGGGAGGGCGTTGTCGCGCTCCGCAGTTCTACGAGCACCCAATCGACGATGGCATTGTTCCCGATGACACCAAAAACACCGGGACTCACCGACTCGCCGCCGCCACCGCCGGTCTGTACGAACCCCATTCCGGTATAAGGTTCGGTGGTCGGTATCACGCCTGCCGTCCGTAATGCATCCCCCATCATTCCGGCGCCTTCATACGGGCCTTCGAGCAGCACTTTGATATTGAGCGCAACCGCATTGTTCACCGTCAGGCAGGAGCCTGCGATGTGCGTGACGATGTTGTTCGCATCCTTGTTCACAATGTCCTGGATGGACGCGATACACACCTGCGAACCGGTAAGGCTGAAATAATTGATCCGGCACAGGGGGACGAACGCGGTGTTCTTCGCGAGGCTCGAATCGATGTAGCTGATGCCGATGACCTTGTTCCCACCGAGCGAACTGCTCCACACCATGTCCCCTTGCACCTGGGCGTTCAAGTTCGTGACGGACTGGATGGTGAGGCCGCTCATCGTGAACTCATAGCCCATTGTCCTGCAGGTGCCGTTCTTGATCCAGATGTCCACGTAATGGTCGTCCGGGTTGAAGGCACCGATCATCAGGTCGGCGGTATCGATGGTGCTCACATAGCCACGCGGGAAATCGCACCAAGGGTGGTAGTGGATCAAGTGCGTTTGGGCATCATGCTGGGCCTGCTGGTTGTAGCAAGCTGCAAGGAGCGCTGCATCCGTTACGGTGATCTCGTTGTCATTGTTCAGGTCCGTGCATGGCGAAACAACGGCGTCCTCGCCGAGGATCTCGTTCACGTAGGACTGGGCGTCCCCTTGTTCCTGCGCGCCATTGTTGTTGCGGTCGCCGCTCTTCACGGTACCATTGCAGGCACCGGTGCAATCAGGAAGCGCGCTCCCATAAGGCTGCCCGCTGCAGTCGGTAACCGGGGAGCAGCCACTCGCCACGTTGAAACCACGCGTCTGACCGGGATTCCCGGTGATATTCATGCACACCGAAGCGTAGTTGTTCGTGTAATCCGTCTCATGGCGGCCCAAGGCATCCGGCCTCTGCGCCCAATTCGTGCGTAGGACGAGCGTATACAGTCCGGCCGGAACATCGGTGACATCTATCCAGTTGCATGTGGTGCCACTGCCATACTGGTCGTAGCACTGGCTGCTGATGCCCATATTGCTGCAACCGTAGTGCGAGGTGCCACCGAAGCAGCCCACGTCGATCACGCAGTAGCCGTTCTTGAAGCCCACCGGAATGGGATGATTGCTTTGATCGAACAACAGGTAATCCGCATAGCCTTGATAGTGGTTGTGACCATGGCAGTTCTGATTGCTGAACATCTGGGGCTGTGAGGAAGGACTCCCGATGTAGTAGTCCAGTTCGCCGATGTTGTCGATCCGTGTGTTGAAACGGATCACGCTCCGCACGCCGAAACCCTTCACGCACCCTTCCTGTACCGCACAGAGATCGGTCGATGCGATGGTCACCGTGCTGATCGAAAGGGAGTTCTGCAGCGAGGCCTGATTGATCGTAAGGTCCGGGCCGTTCGGGCAATTCGGATCGCCCACTGCCAGACAGCAGCCCGTGCATGCGACCGTGGCGAGCGGATCATAGTTGCATGACGCGGTGTTCATGCAACCTGTTGCCGCACCGTTGTAATCGATGCGGAAAGAGACCGTGGAGCAACTGCCGCTGTTGGTGCCCACCCGGATATGGTAGAGTTGCCCGGCCGGCATGTTCGCCGTGATCCGTGCCTGTTGCCCACATCCCCCGAGATCGTCGTCCGCGAAGGTCGCACCCTCTACACCACTGCTGAGCACGATGCTTCCGCAGGACATATCGTACAACCAGAGCTTGGAGTCACAGGTGTTCAACCCGCAGGTCGTGATGGTGTATGAACCTGTTGCCGCCGGTGTCCAGTTGTACCAGTATTCCAGCGAAGGGGCAGTGTATACCGTACCGGTCTGGGCCGTTATCGCCGTGGCGCAACTCTGGCCCGGGCCGCAGTTGAAACTCGTTTCCTGGTACTGGGTGAACTGCCCGCCTTGGAACACCAGCGCCCCATCGAGGTAAAGGAAGTACTGGCCGTAGCCGTAGCTGTTGTGCCAGATTCCATCACCCGCCGTGTCATTGATCCTGAAGAGAAGGCACACATTATCCGGCACACAGAGCGAGGTGCCGGAACTGCCGCCACTGGCGATCGTGGTCCCCGAAACCGCGTTCTTCAGCGTCCAGCTGGTCTCCCCCGCATAGTTGTCGTTCACGATATCTATCGTGACACGCTTCTGTCCGGCGGGGCAGGCATACTGACAGGTCCCGTCGTTCACGTTCACCGCGCTGTTGTAGTTGCTGGCCAGTACATCCGGGCAGCCCAAGACGGGTGTGAGGTTGCGCACCACGACGTCGTCGATCGCGATGTCGCTCAAAGCCCCGGTCCCTGTCGTCGCTCGGAAGCGCAGCGTCAGGTCCGTCTGGCCGGCGTACGGCGCCAGGTTAAGCCAGCCTTGCTTCCACTTCAACCCCTGGTCGCCGGATTGTGTCCACACGTTCGGTACAACGGTCGTATTCCCGTTCATCGAAAGATCCAAAGCGAGCGAACCCATCTGGCTGCCGCGCATGTGATACCAGAAGGTGAGATAGGGTGTGGTGAGCGAGGAGATGTTGTAGCAGTTGCTCTGCAGGGTCGCGGTCTTCGCCGGGGTCGCTCCGGAAACGCCAGCCTCAACATACATGTAGTTGCCGCCCGTGTTGTTGCTCGTGTGGTCGCCGATGGGACCGGTCAGCACCGTCATCACCCCGCCGTTGGTGCCGTTGTTGTCCACGTTCCAATCCAGGTTGTCACCCGCGAGGTTCGACCAGCCCGTGACCAGTGTACCTGGAACGCCAACCGTTCCCGTGGTGAAGTTCTCAGTAGCTGGAAAGGCGGAAATACACTGGGTCACGGCAACGGAGGCCAGACCGAAAAGGAGCCATGTCAATAGACCGCGTAGCATTGGAGGAGGTTTGGAGCCCCGCAAGGTACCGGGCTGTTCGCCACGCCGCGAACATTCCTCCTCTTCTTCGACGAAACCTGCGAAGCCGAAAAGGCTCTACGGCGGTGTTCAAGGCACCTGTTCCGCCCGTGTATGGTTCGGCGTTGTGCTGCCCACGTTCACCAGGATCGGGTCGCGGTCGTTCGCCGAGCCCGTGTACTTCACAACCCCATCCATCGTGGCATCCTCCACGTAGTAGCCGGCAACGGAACTATTCGGGGTAGTGCTGCCTATCCTGACCAGGACGGGATCGCGATCGTTCGTTGATCCGGTGTATTTCAAAGAGGCATCACGAAGCGCATTGCCCATCCATAGTACGTGCCTCTCACTAACGAGCTTGGCCGGCTCCGTGCCGAAAAGGACGGTACCGCCATTACTCAGATCATAGCTCTTCACCGCGATGCTCACCCGCACGGGGTCGGCCGTCATCACACCCAGATGGTTGCGATGCCGCACGGCGATGTGATAGTCGCTCACCGCCACGCTGAACTGCACGGGGGAAACACCGTCCGTGCCCACCACATCCCCATCGCGTTGGAGCAGGGCCGAGCGCGTCGCTTTCACCACCGAAGGGTTCGCCGCATCCCGCAGTTCCACCACCACCCAATCCACGATCGCGTTCGGACCGGTCACGGAAAGCACCATGTTCGTCGTGGTCTCCCCTCCCCCGCCGACATGCGCATAACCAAGCGCCGCGTAGGGCTCATTAAGCGGCACAAGTCCAAGCGTACGGAGCTGATCCCGCATCAGATCCGTTACCGGGTCGTAAGGTCCTTCCAGGAAGGTCCGCACGCGCAGGTTCAAGCGTGGCTTCAGGATGTACAACCCTTCATTGATGCTGCTCAACACGATGCTCCCGCTGGCGAAATAGGGGTAACAGCCCCACGCCCCGGAGTACCCGCTGTTGTTGTTCGCCGGGTACGTATCGAACCAGGCACTCAGTGAAAGTGAATCGCTCACATGGGTGGCATCCAGGATCTGCAACCCACTGGTGTAATTGTTCTCCCATACCAGGTCCTTATGCACATAGAGGTTGTGGTCGCTGCTGAGGTTCGGACCATAGTATGAATAGAGAAGCACCGGTGCCTCGAGGTCCTGGATGTCAAAGACCCGCGTGCGCGTGTGTATGCCCTGGTTCACCTCATCCTGCTCATCGTTCATCAGCAGATAGCGATGATCCTCGGTTACCCAGCCTTGATGCGCATAGACCGAGTTCGGGTAATTGATGGCGCTGATGAACACGATGTCCGTCTTGTCCGTGGCATCCACGATCGTGATCCTGTTCGCACCATTGCCGTGGAAATTGAAGCTGATCTCCTGGCCTGTGTGCGACACATCCGGCCCATGGTAGGTGATCACCATGTTCTCGTGGATGTAGCCATTGGCCGTGTAAGTGCCCACGAGGGTCGGGGCCAGCGGGTTCGTCACGTTCACCACGTTCAGGCCTCCGCTGTTCACGCCGGTCCCCACCGCGTAGACGTAAGGATGGTCCTTGTCCGCGTAGATCGTATGACTGTTCCCGACCAGTCCTGTACCTCCGAACCATGCGTTCTCGGTGAAAGTCACCGGCGGTGATGGGACGTTCCGCAGCCGCGTGAGGTCGAACACCTGGATGCCGTGACCGCTGATCTCGCTGCCCACGTAGCACCAGTTGCCCGCCACGTCCACATCTCGCCAAAGAGACCCCGTGCCGATATGGGTCGGCAGGAAACCCACACGCACGGGTGCTGTGGGAACCGAGATATCCACGAAAGCCGTGCCTGTGCGCGTTCCCACCACCGCATACTCTTTTCCCGTCAGCGGATCGGTCCATCCCCAGATATCCGCTGTACTCGTGTTGCTGCCCAATTGCGCGATGCTCATGAAACCCAGCAGGTCGACCCCGTTGCAGGGATAGGCGCCGGCAAAGCCGTTCACGCACGGCGTCTGGGCGGTCGCTTGAAGAGCGAGAAGGAGGAAGGGAATAACGTAGGTGCGCATGGGAGCTAAGGTGCGCGATCCCCGTCCGTTCATGGAGGACACTCGTCGAGATCATCCTTGGCCCGGTTGCAGGGAACCGGAATGATCCAGCGGGTGGCGCAAAAGCCTACATTGGCTCGCCTATGTCAGCCGTCATGATGTCCGGTGCCTCTGCGGGCAAACCTGCCCGTCCAGCACACACACCCTTTCGCCTGCCCTTCCTGAACGGTTCCATCAGGGAATTCGGGCCCCATGAGCTCTTTTCGTTACTGCGCGCGCCTGTTCAGACTTGGACCGCCTTGGCCCTTTCGCTCCTTTGTACGACCGCGTCCGCCATCGGGCCTGATAGCCTGAGCATCCGCGACAAGGCCCAGATCAACCAGATGGCCGCGTTCCAACTTCAGGAATACGGGAATATCCTCAACAGCATCTCCAACCTCCGGACCGACAGCGAAGGTGACGCACAGGATCTGGCCGGATTGGTGGAGGGGATCAGCACCGGGGAGTCCAGGATCTTCTACAACGCGGAGTCCATCATCCAGGACAACGTGGACCCCGACGTGAAGCCCGGTGTTCCTGGATCGGACCGCAAGGTGTCCGATTACACCTACGACTTCTTCATGTATTTCAGCGCACAGAGCAGCCAGCCGGTGACGGTGAACCTGTTGGAGCGCGCAGAGCCCGCGATCGGATCGGACGGGTTGGTCACGACCAAATTGCTCTACGAGATCACATTCAGCGGACACCACAAGGAGAAGACCACGCCCTATTCGACACAGCGGCGCCTGATGCGGTTCATCGCCGAACGCCGTGGGACGAACGATTGGGATGTCTACATCGCTGCCGATGACTTCTTCGATATGGCGAAGGGGTTCGTCGCCTACCAACTCGAACAGCAATTGAAGGCCGCCGAACTGAGCGGCCGATTGACCAACAACATGCGCGCTTATCAGGATGCCGAGAAGCGTGCGGCGGAAGAAGCCGAGCGCGCCCGCCAGAAGAAGAAGCAGGACTATCTGGAGGCCATGAACCAAGGGGATGCGCTCATGGACAACGGCGAGCCCGAATACGCGATCGCCTATTACGACCGCGCTGGAGAGATCGACCCGTCTTCGATCGACCACATCATCCGTAAGAAACGCGCCCGTCGGGCATACGTGGCGAAAGCGAGCAGCGAACGCAGGCGTGCCTTGGACTCTCTAACGGCCGACCTCGCACGGCAGCTCGATAACCGCGAGATCAAGACGGTCGTGGTGGATGACTTCACGGACCCTGATGGCACGCGCACCTCGTTGGGCCGGGATCTCGCCGGCGAAGTGAAGAACTACCTCACCGTTCGGGCTCGACGCTACAAGGTGCTTGAACGCAAGAAGGCTGACAAGGCGCAGGCCATGATCATGGGGTACTTCACGCGCTCGGATGATGGCAGTGACCTTGTCGTGCTGACAACCAAGATCATGAACGTGAAGCGGGCGGTACAGGAAGGCTTCGCTGAACGGGAATTCCGTATGCCTGCGGAACCGGTCGCCGCCGACAGTTCATCGGCCAAAAAGCCGGAACCACAACCGGGGCCTGACGACAAGAGCCTCCCCCCGCCCATGGGTAAGGATAAGCGCAAGCCTTGGGCCGTCGGCATTTCCGCGGGTCTGAATTTCGTCTCGTTCAGCAACAACACGGACCCTAGCACGGAGAATTTCACGGCGGCGAGCCAGGGGCTACGCGCTGGTGTGGACGCTGAACTGATCCTGAACGACAACGGCCGTTCGCGACTGGCATCGGGTGTGCGCTTCTCGGTGTACCGCTGCACCTCCACAGGCGAGGACAAGGACCGGAAATTCCAGGCCACCTATGCGCAGGTACCTATCCTCTACAGGCTGTACACGGGCGAAATGGGACTGGGCCGTGTGGGTTTGCAAGTGGGCGCGCTCGCCGGCATGCGGATGGGCAACTGGACCTTCGCGGAGGGCTTGTTCAACGACATCTATGTCGGTACGAGCTATATCAGCGCCCAAGCATCACCCGGCATCTGTTACGAATCCCCCGCCATCGGCCCGTTGCGGATCACAGCGAACGCCTCCTACGACATCTGGATCGACGGTTTCGGCGGGCAGAACGACCCGACATTCACGACGATCGAACCGAAGCTCAACGCGATATCCTTCGCCTTGGGCGTGATGTTCTGACCACTTCCTGGCACTGGCGTCAACGGATGACGAAGCGTTGCGCTCCGATCCGACCATCGGTATCGAGTCGCAACGTAAACACTCCGGCGGGCAGGTCGCCGAGATCCACCATCCGATACGCTCCTTCCGGCAGCCTTGTCGACCGCACAACATGGCCGGTCGCGTCGATCACCTGCATCGTTGCCGGTCCCGACCATCGCCCTGATCCGATCAATTGGAAACGGCCGTTGTTCGGGTTCGGGCGGATGACCAATGGCCCTCCGAACGAGTTCGCCGCTTCTTCCACGCCCGTCACCAGCACAGTTATCGTAAGGCATACCGTTCCAGATGGGCATGCTCCGCTGGATACCGTCACACATAGATCAGCCGTGTCGGCACCGGTGGGCGCGGAGACTTCGACGGACGACGAGTCCAGCGCCCCTGCCGACCAGCCCGGCGGCAATGACCAATTGTATACACCTCCAGGAATCTCTGGAACATCGTACACGTAGCTCGGATCAGGGCCGTCCAGAATGGTCGTAGGGCCTGATATCGGACCAAATGAGAGCGGCACACCGAGACAGACGCAATCATCATCGAGCAGATCACCCACCGTGCAGACATCGCCATCGTCGCATGCCGTTCCGGGATAGGCCATCCCGCCGACCACGCCGAGGCAATCCTCGGTGTCAACGAACTTCACGAGGAAGGTGTCATGGGGGCCGTTGAGGGCGGATGAATGTGCGCCCGGCGTTGCGATGTTCTCCATAGAACCCGTCTGGCCACATAGATGGATATCCCCGCTCGCGGCCACGACCGCTGGGGCCTCATCATAGCCTGCCCCTCCATAGTACGTTCCGAACATGCGCACGCCTCCGGAGCTGAATCGAACCAGATAGCCGTCCTTGCCCCCCCCACCATGGTCCATTTGGGGACCGTACCACGCAATGCCGTTCAGGGAGCCGCTCTGTCCGACCAGGTAAACGTTACCTGCCTCGTCCGTCGCTGAGCCCCGGCACTCGTCTATGCTGTCGCCACCGCAGTAAGTGGCCCATAGGCGTTCACCGCTGCCATCCAATTTCACCAGGAAAGCATCGAGTCCTCCGCCGCCGTGGTTGTTCTGGTGGGCATTATACGCTATCCCATACAGCGAGTATGTATCACCGCCGAGGTAGACGTTGTCCGCATCGTCCGTCGTGCAGGTGAATCCGTAGTCCACGCCCGTGGAACCATAGTACGTGCCCCACTTACGCAGTCCGGTGGAATCGAACTTCGCCAGAAAGGCGTCCGCCTGCCCCCCGAATGCCGTTTGCTGGCCACCACTTGTGGCGATGGTAGCACCGGACTCTTCGTTAGTGCCCCCTGCCAGGTACACGCTGCCATTGGCCGCCGTTGCACAGCACATGGCCTCGTTGTAGTTATAGCCACCGTAATACGTTCCCCACAGGCGTTGACCCGCCGGGTCGAACTTCACGAGAAACGCATCGGCGCTCCCACCGGGCAGGTCCTGGTGACCTCCCGCACCGATCACACCCGCCTCGGACGATCCCGTGACGCCGGCGAGGTAGACGTTCCCGGATGGATCGATCGCGCACGAGCGCCCCTGGTCCGATGCCGACCCACCGTAATAGGTCGCCCATTCCACTTGTCCATCCAGGTCGAACTTCACCAACAACCCGTCGGATCCACCGCCTAGCTGAGACTGATGGGCGGTCAACGTACCCAGGCCGACGGATCTCGTGCTTCCTGCCGCATACACGGCATTCCCTCGGATCGCGCATGCTCCGAACGCGTCCGACGAATCACCACCGAAGTATGTACTCCAAATGCGCTCGCCCAACGAAGAGAACTTCACCAGGAACGCGTCGTAGACCCCAGCGAAGCTCTCGTCATGCGCACCAACGCCCGCGATGTCGTTCACCGACGCGGTCAAACCACCCATGTACGCGTTGCCGTCGGCATCTCGGGCCAGACCGTAGGCCCATTCCTCGCCGGACCCACCGAAATAGGTGCCCCAAGACCTTTCCGGGTCGATCAATAATGTACGCGACCGATCATAGGACCCGACCTCGAAGGTCAACAGGTCGTCCTCCAACCGGAACCGCGTGGCGATAGCCGCACCATCCTGGTAGCTCACCGGGCGTTCCTCGATGGACCGTCCGAGCCGGTTGCCATGCACCAACCGGCCTTCCTCATCGATCAGCAACTCCTCGTGGCCAGCGAAGCGGAGTTTGATGCGCGAGGGATCACCACCGGGACCAACGATGAAATCGTGCTCGAACCCATTGGCCGTCGCACGGATGGACCAATCAATGCCCGGATACACGTCGTGATAGACAACCTCGCGGTAGGTATGCACATCCCGCACGCCGCGGTTGTGGTAGTGCGTGAGCTCCTTGCTGCGTCCAGTGGCGCTGATGCGAGGTGCGGGCGCAGCACCATCCAAGACCATGTCCATGCGGAAGGTCTCCACGTGGCTGTCGGCCTCCATGATGGTCAGACGTGCCTCCTCGCTTGGGCTCCGTACACGCTTGGCTTGCAACTTGGCGAAACCATCAGGGCGATGGACGTGCGCGAACTGAAGAGCGATACCGTGATCGAGCAGGAAGACGCTGGTCTCTCTTGAGGTCATCCGGTATCTGACGAAGGGTGCCGTCTCACCGGAGGTCTGATGTACCTGCCCCAGATTCTCTTCGAAACCGCCTCCATCGCCGGTCTCTTCCGTTAAACTCAAGGCTGGAGTGGTCGGTCCTCCATGATCGATATCCGCCGACATCTGCGAAAGCGCATGGCTACCGTGGATCGCGCATGCGAACAGGAAAATACACCAACGCCCCATCGATCCGCTCAATGTTGCAGCACTAGGCGGAGGACATCGATGACTGCGTTGTGTCGCAACCGAAGGAAGTAGACGCCGG
>CAZYPC010000091.1:0-17541 GCA_964649165.1 uncultured Chryseobacterium sp. | reverse complement strand
CCGAACAACTGCACGCCTCCAGCCAGCACGCTCACGATGCAAAGAATGGCCAGCAGGAGAGGACGCTTGCCAGCGGTATGCACCGTGTTGTTACCGCCGCTGGCGCTCATCGCAGGTGTTTGATGTTGAGCGCGAACAGAACACCGAGTCCCGCCCAAAAAATCCCGACCAGGCCGAAGATGAGAATGGCCGGGATCGTCGGGGTCAACCAGAAGAAAGGAGCGATGAACCCGGCGACCTGTGTAGCGACGAAGATCCAGAACCCGGTGCGGCGTAAGCGCCACATCAGCCATGCCGCGAGGGCGATCAGTACCTGGTAGATCATCGAGACCAGGTTGACGGGCCGGGCATGGATCGCGGCCTCCTGCATCGCACGCTCAGTGCCCTCAAGGGCGGCGATCATCATAGGAAAATCGGCGTCGTTGGGCTCGATCTTCGCAAGGGCTTCGGCGTTCGCCGTTCGTTGATCTTCGAGGTCACGCAGTGGCTTATCGGTGAAGATGTTCAATGCGCATTGCCACAGCACCCAGGCGCACAACAGCCAGGTGAACACACAGAGCACACTGAGGAAGGTCGGTCTCTTCGGTGGGGTGGTGGCGTCGCTCATGTGCAGGAAGTTCTCCCGATAGCCGCAGGCCGGGACCGATGACGTAGTTCGATCAGCGCATGTGCTTCAAGTGCGACCCATAAAGAATGATGAAACCGACACCGATCGCCGCATAGATCCACATGTTCAGCGTGATCAGCGGATTGTTGTCGAGAGCCAACAGCCGAGTACCGGACCAACTACCGATCGAGGCTATGCTATAGAGCCAGAAGCCGGTTTTGCGCAGGTTCCACATGAGCCATACGCCAAGTAGACTTAGGCAGGAGCCTCCTATCGATAGATACCCACGTGATCTGGCGGAGGCCAGGTTGCGCTCCTGACCTGCGATGCTGGCGTCCTGCGTCGCGATGTACCAGCGATTCGCCGCCAAGGCCTCCGGGCCCATCTCTTCCTTCTTCCGCTCGTACTCGGCCTTTGTCGTGGAGAGCATCCATTGCGGGAACGAAGTGAAGGCGTTCAACACCCCGAGCGACAATTGAGCGGCGCCGAAGACAAAGCTCAACACGCACAGCCAAGTGAGCAGCACCGGCCTTTTCCGTTGCTGCTCAACTGTGGATGGCTGATCGGCATGCATGGATCGACGAACACTCAGCTCATGTGCTTCGTCTGCGTGTAATAGAGCGCCAGGAAAATGAGGGGTAGTGCGAAGCTGAACAAGCCTCCTGCCGAGCTATCGAACTTGCCGCCCATGAGGAACGGTGCGGCGATGCCTGCCACGGCGCAAGCGGCGTAGATGTAGAAGCCCATCTTGCGCAGTCTCCACATCATGATCACGCCGATGAGGGAGATCAGGGAGAAGACGATGGCCATGACCATCTGGCTGGCGAGCTGATCGGCGGTCAGTCCGGACTCATCGATCTTGGCCTGAAGCTCTTCGATCGACGCTTCAGCCCCGGCGTCGCCGGTCTGGGCGACCATTTCCTGGAGGGCTCCACTGGCGAACATCTTCATGCTCATGTAGCCCACCAGGCCGAACAGGACCATGATGCCGATGCCGACGAAGCTCAGGATGCAGAGGACGGTAAGGAGTGTGGGCCGCTTGGCGGCGCCGGTGACCGGGTCGATCATGATGGAAGGATCTGTGGTTGTTTATCGGTCGCGATCACATCATCATCGCGCCCAGCCCGGCGAACAGGAAGATCACCGCGTAGAGGCAGAGAACGACGATCAGCAGGATGCCGGTGAACTTGTAGTAGCGACGGTGCGCGTTAAGCCCTGCGGTAAGGGTGGCCGCATCACCAGCGCCGTTCAAGGATGCCTGCAGGCGCGTGGCGAACTGGTAGAGAAGCAGGTTCGGGAAGAAGATCAAGGCCGCGACGAGAATGAACATGATCGTGTAGACCGCTCCGCCCACGGCCATCCCGGTGGACTGCATGTTCTCCAACTGTTCGATGCTCTGGTCCATCCCCTCCATGCCTTCCATGCCTTGCAGTTGGCGCATCTGCTCGAGCTGGGCCTCCTGCATCGCTGTGGAAGCCGAGCCGAGTTTGGCGATCATCGATCCGGCGAAGACACCGACCAGCACCATGAGGCCGATGAGGACGAAACCCACGATGGAGATGAACTTGGCCCATTTGGCGGTTCCGCGGAGCGCTTCGGCGTCAGCGTGGGAGAGGACAGTGTTCCCTGAAGTTGTACCGTCGGTCATGGTGTGGGGTTTTTGGTCTGCCGAAGCTAACCGCCTGACCCGGACGGCCAAATCCGGTGTGGCCCGATGATCAACCCCCGGCTGTTCGATCGGTCGCAAGGGGGCATTCGGCGCGGCGGATACCTTCGCGGCCCCTTGGCACGTTATCCAAGGCTGATCCCCCATCAATGAGCTACGACGTCATTGTTCTCGGCAGCGGCCCCGGTGGCTATGTCGCCGCCATCCGTGCCAGCCAACTCGGGCTGAAAACGGCCATCGTGGAGAAGGAATCCCTCGGCGGCATCTGCCTCAACTGGGGCTGCATCCCCACCAAGGCGCTGTTGAAGAGCGCGCAAGTGTTCGAGTACATCAGCCACGCGAAGGACTACGGCATCACCGTGGGCCCCGGGTCACCGGACATGAAGGGCATCGTTCAACGCAGCCGCGACGTGGCCAAGGGCATGAGCAACGGCGTGCAGTTCCTCATGAAAAAGAACAAGATCGACGTGATCATGGGCACTGGTGTGCTGCAGCCTGGACGAAAGATCGAGGTGACCGGCGCTGATGGGAAGAAGCAGGTGGTGGAAGGCAAGCACATCATCATCGCGACGGGCGCGCGCAGTCGCGAGCTGCCTGCGTTGAAGCAGGACGGCAAGAAGATCATCGGCTACCGCGAGGCCATGGTGCTGCCCGAGCAGCCCAAGAGCATGGTGGTGGTGGGCAGTGGTGCCATCGGCAGCGAGTTCGCGTATTTCTACAACGCCATCGGCACGAAGGTCACGCTCGTGGAGTTCCTGCCCAACATCGTTCCGGTGGAGGACGAAGAGGTGAGCAAGCAACTGGAGCGGAGCTTCAAGAAGCAGGGCATCGACGTGATGGTCTCTTCGGAAGTGACCAACGTGGACACCAAGGGCAAGGGTTGCGTGGTGACGATCAGGTCGCCGAAGGGCGAGCAGAAGGTGGAGTGCGACATCGTGCTGAGCGCGGTGGGCATCGCGGCGAACATCGAAGGCATCGGCCTGGAGGCGGTGGGCATCGTCACCGACAAAGGCAAGATCAAGGTGAACGAGATGTACGCCACCAACATGCCGGGCTACTACGCGATCGGCGATGTGACGCCCGGCCAGGCGCTGGCGCACGTGGCGAGCGCCGAAGGCATCATCTGCGTGGAGAAGATCGCCGGGCAGCATCCGCACGCGCTCGACTATGGCAACATCCCCGGCTGCACGTACTGCTCGCCCGAGGTGGCCAGCGTGGGCATGACCGAGAAGCAGTGCAAGGAGAAGGGCCTGGAGATCAAGGTGGGCAAGTTCCCCTTCAGCGCGAGCGGCAAGGCGAGCGCAGCCGGAGCCAAGGACGGCTTCGTCAAATTGATCTTCGACGCCAAGTATGGCGAGCTGCTCGGTGCGCACATGATCGGTTACAACGTGACGGAGATGATCGCTGAGTGCGTGAGCATCCGCAAGCTGGAGACCACGGGCCACGAGATCATCAAGACGGTGCACCCGCACCCCACGATGAGCGAGGCCATCATGGAAGCGGCGGCGGCGGCTTACGGCGAAGTGATCCACCTGTAGGTGCGACGATATCGTCGCTCCGGAAGGATAGCGGCGTGAGCCACACATGGCACAAGAACCATCAGCACAGCACGAACAGGCCGCGCGCTTCTTCGACAGCGTCAGCGGGACATACAAGGACAAGTACAAGGATCGAAGTCCGTTCCATCACTACTTCTTCAACGAACGGCTGGAGAAGGCGACGCGGGGGCTGGACCTGTCGGATGCGGACGTGCTCGACATCGGAAGCGGAACGGGGGACCTGTACGACCACCTGGTGGCGCACTTTCCCCGCATGCGCTTCCACGCCACGGATGTGAGCGCGGGCATGCTGGCCCAGAGCGCCGTGCCGACGTCGCACAAGTTCACGGGTCATGCGTACGACCATCCGTTCGCGACCAAGGCCTTCGATGTCATTTTCATGCTGGGCGTCACCACGTACCTCACCACCGAGGAACTGGAGAAGAACCTGTCCTTCATCGCCAGCAGCCTGAAACCCGGAGGAGCAGCGGTGATCACCTTCACCAATGCGCACTCCCTGGATACGTGGATGCGCGCCCTGGCGCGTGGGCCTTTGTCCCTGTTCGGCCGGAAGGGCAACGTGCTCTCCTCAGGCCTGAGGCTGTGGATGTACGGGAATGGAGCCGTGCGGCGGATCATCGGCGGACATTTCAGGCTGGAGCGGATGGATGTACTGAACCACACGGTGTTCCCGTTCAATCTGCTGTTACCTGGCCTATCGCTCGGGATCGCGCGGCGCCTGGCGAACGTGCAGGGCAGTCCGGCGTGGTTGCGCTGGTTGAGCAGCGATCTGCTGGTGCGCGCCACGTCGAAAAAGTAGAGAGGGCGGGCAACCGTTGGATCAGGATCCGTCTACACCCCGGCGTGGAGAAGTGCGATCCGGCATACCTGCGGCGCACGTACATCCACGGGTAACTTCGTCTCCCCGAAACCGCCATGCCTCGCGTACTCCGCATCATCAACCGCTTCAACCTCGGCGGGCCGACGCACAATGCGGCCTATCTCACCCGCTACCTCCCGGGTGATTTCGAGACGCTGCTGGTAGGTGGTGCACAGGAACAGAGCGAGGAGGGCAGCGGCCACATCCTGAAGAACATGGGGGTGGAGCCGATGATCCTGCCGGAGATGCAGCGCGAGGTGGCTCCTTGGCGAGACCGTTCGGCCTACCGGCGCATCAAGCAGCTGATCAAGGAGTTCAAGCCGGACATCGTGCACACGCACGCCGCGAAAGCCGGTGCGGTGGGTCGGATGGCGGCGAGCGAACTGGGGGTGAAGGCCATCGTGCATACCTTCCACGGCCATGTCTTCCACAGCTACTTCGGCGCGGTGCGCACCGCGATGTACAAGAACATCGAGCGGTTCCTGGCGAGGCGGAGCAGCCGCATCGTGGCGATCAGCGAGAAGCAGAAGAGCGAACTGGTGGATGAGCACCGCATCTGCACGAGCGACAAGGTGAGTGTGATACCCCTGGGCTTCGACCTGAGCAAATTCCAACAGGAGCAGGCGACCAAACGCACGCTGTTCCGTCGGGTTTACGGTCTGGCTGATGATGAGATCGCGATCGGGATCGTGGGCCGCTTGGTACCGGTGAAGAACCACGACCTGTTCCTGGCGGCCGTGAAGCAGGTGCGCGAACGCACGGGGCGCAAGGTGCGGGCGTTCGTGGTGGGCGATGGCGAGGAGCGCGAACGCCTTGAGGGCCTTACACGGGAGCTTGGCCTCACACAGGTGCAGGGGCCGTATTTCAATGGACACGGTTTCGGCCACGGCGTGAACGGCCATGCCATGGTGGAGCGGGCGGATGTCACTTACACCAGTTGGATCAAGGAGATCGATATCGTGAATGCCGGGGTGGATGTGGTGGCACTCACGAGCGTGAACGAGGGCACGCCGGTAAGCTTGATCGAAGCGCAGGCCGCGAACAAGCCCATCGTGAGCACCAAGGTGGGTGGCATCGAGAACGTCGTGGTGGAGGGAGGAACGGCTCTGTTGAGCCCGACCGAGGATGTGGAGCGCTTCAGTAGTAACCTGTTGAAGGTGGTGGAGGACGACGGTCTGCGGTCCCGGATGGCGCAGGGTGGCTGGGAGCATGTGCGGCAGCGGTACCACTATACCCGGCTTGTGGATGATACGGCCGCGATGTACCGCGAACTGCTCGGCTGAGGCCCCGGAAGCGGTGCATTACATTCGCCCGAAAATCAGCGGAATGTTGAGGGGTTGGAGCCTGTGGATCGTCGTGGTTTGCGCCTTGCTGGCCGGTTGCAACATCAACCGGGACATCATGTTCAAGACGCCGCTGGACCACGAATTCGACCAGTTGCCGGACACGCTGCCGCAGGCGTTCAGGATCCAGGTCAATGACATCATCACCTTCCGGCTCTTCGCCAACGATGGTTTCCGGATGATCGACCTGGTGGACGAAGGCAACCAGAGCCAGCGGAACCTGCGCACGGTGTTCAACTACACCATCGATGCGGATGGCAAGGCCAAACTTCCCTTGCTGGGCTTGGTACCCCTTACCGGCTTGTCCGTGCGGGAGGCTGAAATGAAGTTGGAGGGCATGTACACCGAGTTCTACAACCGGCCCTTCGTCCAGTTGTTCATCAACAACCGTCGCGTGGTGGTGTTCCCCGGTGGCGGTGGCGACGCCAAGATCATCCCGTTGGAGAACACGAACACCACGCTCATGGAAGCGATCGCGAGCGCGGGCGGGCTGAACAAACGCGCCGACGCGCGCAAGATCAAGCTGTTCCGCAAGAGCCCGGATGGCGGGCCGCGCAAGGAGTACCTTTTCGACATGAGCGACATCGAGGGCCTGCCTTACGCGGACCTCACCGTGCAGGCGGACGATATCATCTATGTACAGCCCAACCCGGAGATCGCCCGGGAGATCCTGGCGGACCTGAACCCCATCATCGCCCTGTTGACGAGCACCGTGCTGGTGATCGGCATCGTTCGGGGCTTCAGCCAATAGCCGCAGCCGATGCTGGACGACGTCAGCAACCGCGCCGCGAGCCTGGACAGTTACCGCGAGCGCATCACCAATTTCAGCAACGAGTTCGACCTCGGGCTGTTCCTGTACATATTCAAGCGGTCGCTGGTCTGGATCGTCCTCTGCCTGCTATTGGCCTTCTCCGCCGCCACCATCTATCTGCGCTACACGCCGAACACCTACGATAGCAAGGTGGTCATGCAGTTGAGCGAGACCAACAACGCGCAGAAGGTGCTGGAGGTGAACCCGCTGATGGAGAGCACGAACCTGAACGCGGACGTGGAACTGCTCAAGTCGAAGTTCTTCATCGCCAAGGCGCTCAAACGGCTGCCCCTGGAGGTCAGCTACTACTTCAAGGGCAACATCCTCACCAAGGAGTTCTACACCGAGACCTTCTTCCTCGTGGAAGAACTGGTCGTTCTGGACGCGGAGGTTCGGGGCCTGCCGATCACGGTGGATATGTCCTCGGACGGGAACGGACGGGTCTCCTACATGATCGGCAACCAGCAGTTCATGGCGGACTACCGGTTGGGTGCTGCGTTCGCCACACCGCACTTCCGGTGCGTGATCCGGCCTGGACCGGATGGGATAACGCTACCGGACCAGGATGGCAAGCTGTACTTCGTGATCAACAACCCGAAGGCGCTGGTGGCCCGGTTCAGCAAGCAGTTGCAAGTGGGCATCCAGGACCAGACGGCCAAGACCGTGTTCATCACGTGTCGCGACAACAACAAGTTCCTGGCTCGCGATGCGACGCAAGCCATGGCGGACGCCTTCATCGAGTACGACCTGGAGCGCAAGAGCGAGAGCGCCAAGAGCATCGTGCGCTTCATCGAGAGCCAGAAGGACACGGTGTTCGCCCAGTTGAAGGACAGCGAGATCCGTCTGCAGCGTTTCCGCACGGATAACCGGGTGAGCGACATGGAGCAGCTGATGCCGCTTTTGCTCGAGCGCAGCAACGACTACGAGAACCGCATCCTGGAGCTCCAGATCGAGGACAACCTGCTGGACCAGATCGAGCGGAGCACGAACACGGACCCGGACAAGATCGACGTGTACGACCTGGTGCCACTGCTGGTGGGCACGTCCTACGAGCAGACGCTCTCCTCGCTGATCAAGAATCTCGAAGCCCTGCTCAATGAACGTCGGGAGGCCCTGGTGGAGGTGAAGGAGAACAACATCGAGGTGCAGGAGATCGAGAAGCAGATCAGCCTGCAGAAGCGGTTGATCATGGAGAGCATAGCCACGCTGCGGAAGCGGCTGGCCGGCAAACAGCAGGATTATGAGCAGCGCATCGATGAGTACGAGGGCCGCTTCATGAGCCTCCCGGAGAAGCAACTCGCCTTCTCACGCATCCAGCGGCTGTTCAACATCAACGAGAAGTATTACATCGATCTCCTGGAGAAGGACATCGAGTACCGCATCAGCAAGGCGGGCTACGTACCGGAGAACCGCGTGCTGGAAGATGCACCGCTGCCGACCTCGCCGGTGTCGCCCGACCGTAGCCTGGTCATCGTCTCGTACATACTCACGGGTATCACGATCGGCCTGCTCATCGTTCTGGTGCGGTATATCCTGCACGACAACATCACCTCGTTGAACGACATCGCCAAGCTGAGCAACGCCAGCATCGGCATCCTCGGGATGATCCCCAAGTACAAGAAGGAGATCCCGGTGAGCCAGCTGCTCATCGACAAGAACCCCAAGAGCCTCATCGCCGAGAGCTTCCGCAGTGTGCGCACGAACCTGCAGTTCGTGGACAACACGCCCGGGCCGAAGGTGGTGGCCATCACCAGCACGATCAGCGGCGAGGGCAAGACCTTCGTGGCCATCAACCTGGCCGGGATCATCAGTTTCGGCGGCAAGCGGGTGATCGTTCTCGACCTCGACATGCGCAAGCCGAAGATCCACCTGGGCTTCGGCGTGGAGAACATGCGCGGCATGAGCACCCTGCTGATCGACAAGGACACGATCGCGGATTGTGTGCAGCACAGCAGCTTGAAAGGACTGGACTTCATCACCGCGGGCCCCATCCCGCCGAACCCGAGCGAGCTCATCCTTGGCCCGCGCATGATGCAGATCGTCGAGACCTTGAAGCAGAGCTATGACCTGATCCTGATCGACAATCCCCCAGTGGGCCTCGTAACGGACGGTATCAGCATGATCCAGATGGCGGACTATCCGATCTACATCTTCCGCGCCGACTACTCCAAGAAGGTATTCGTGCACAACGTGGACCGCCTGATCAACGAGAACCGCATCCGCAAGCTGAGCGCGGTGCTCAACGGCGTGGACATCGACCGCAACAAGTACGGCTACAGTTACGGCTATGGCTATGGCTATGGCTACGGCTACGGCTACGGCTATTACGAAGAGAAGGGCCGGATCAAGAAGGCAGGCAAGGAAAGTCTGTGGCAGAGGGTGACCGGAAGCGGCAAGAAGTGATGGAGATCGAACGCACTCCCCTGGAAGGTCTGCTCGTGCTGCGGCCGAAGGTGTTCCGCGATGAACGCGGCTGGTTCCTTGAAACGTTCAACGCGCAGGCGTTCAAACAGGCGACCGGACTGGATCCGCGTTTCGTGCAGGACAACGAGAGCCGTTCGCAGGCGGGCGTGCTCCGTGGGCTCCACTTCCAGGCTGCGCCCAAGGCCCAGGGCAAGCTGGTCCGCGTGATCGTTGGAGCCGTGCTGGATGTGTGCCTGGATATCCGTCCGGAGAGCCCCACGTTCGGCCAGCACTACAAGATCGAGCTCACCGGCGAGGAGAAGAACATGTTGTGGATCCCGGAAGGCTTCGCTCATGGTTTCCGCACGCTCGAGGACGGAACCATCTTCAGTTACAAGTGCACGGATCTCTACCATCCGCCGAGCGAGCGCACGGTGCTCTGGAACGATCCCGCGCTGGGTATCGAATGGGGCATCAACGATCCGATGCTCAGTGCGAAGGATCGGGCGGGTGTCCCCCTGGCGGCGATGGCCAACAACGCGTGAGCGATGTACAGCGGCACGCAGCTCTTCCTCATCTACAGCGGCCTGTTCTTCGGGGCGCTGGTGTTCGCGTTGGTGGTGAACAGCGTGTTCATGCGCTTCTTCCGCACCTTCGGCATACGCGAGGGTGAGGAGGGCATGGTGCGTTGGGCAGCCTCGCAGAAGCCGGCGTTCGGCGGCATCGGCTTCTTCATCATTTTCCTCGGGGCTTTCGCCATGCACGGCGCGTTGTTCCCGAAGTACGACAACCCTTACCAGCCGGAGTTGCTCGGGCTGCTCGCGGCCACCGGGCTCGGTTTCCTCATGGGTCTGGCGGATGACGCGTACAACACGCGGCCACTGCTGAAGTTCGCCACGCAGATCGCGTGCGGGGGCATCCTGATCGCCTCGGGCTCAAGCATCCATGTATTGCACAACGAATGGGCGAACTATGCGCTCACGCTGCTCTGGGTGGTGGGCATGATGAACTCCGTGAACATGCTGGACAACATGGACGCCATCACCACGGTCACCAGCATCTGCATCCTAGCCTGCGGGCTCCTGGTCCTGCTCACCAGCGGACCCCTGGTCACCATCAACGTGGTGCTGGTCATCGGCATCATCGCGTCGTTGTGCGGATTCCTGTTCTACAACTGGAACCCGAGCCGCATGTACATGGGCGATACCGGCAGCCAGTTCCTGGGCGTATTCCTCGCCTTCGTGGGCATCCGTTGCTTCTGGAACGGGGTGAACGCGGCCGGCGAGACGGAGCCCTGGCGCCAGGCGGTGAGCACGCTGATCGTTTTCGCACTTCCGATCATCGATACGAGCACGGTGACGGTGAACCGCCTCATGCGCGGCCGTTCCCCGTTCGTGGGGGGACGTGACCACACCACGCATCACCTGAGCTACCTGGGCCTGAGCGATGCGCAGGTGGCCCTGGTCTTCGGGGGGCTGGGTTCGCTGTCCTTTTTCTTCGTGTTCGCCATGGTGGAGTTCATCCCCGTGTGGCGGCCCTGGCATTCCGTGGTCTTCATCGGGTACTGGGCGGCGCTTTTCCTTTTCCTTTTCATGCTGACAAAGCGCACCAAACCGCCCGTGAAGGCGTGATCTTTGCGCCCTGCTCAGCGGCCATGCGTTTGTTCGGCAAAACGTTCATCATGATCCTGGCGCTCCTCGGTGGCGCCCTGTGTGTGCACCTGTTCACCTTCAGCACGGTGGGCACCGACACGGACCTGGACTACATGCGCCAATTCAGTGAGCGGTATCGCATTTTCAGCCTGAGCCTGCCCGAAGACCTCACCTTCTGTGAGGAGCCGGTGCCGATGGGCAAGATCGATGTGCGGGAGCGCCTGGACCGCGAACTGCTGGTGAACACCTATTGGCAGAGCAACAGCGTGCTGGCCCACAAGCGCGCCAACCGGTGGTTCCCGGTGATGGAACCGATCCTCAAGCGGGAAGGCGTGCCTGATGACCTCAAGTACATTGCCCTGATCGAGAGCGGCCTTACCAACGCGGTAAGCCCGGTCGGGGCCACCGGCTACTGGCAGTTCATGAAGGAGACCGGCGCCAAGTACGGATTGGAGATCAACACCGAGGTGGATGAACGCTACAACGTGGTGCGGAGCACGGAAGCCGCCTGCGCCTACCTCAAGGCGTCGCACCAGAAGTACGGGTCGTGGGCGATGGCGGCTGCCAGTTACAACCTGGGTCCCGGCGGGCTGGACAAGCAGGTGGGGCGTCAGAAGAGCAACGACTACTTCAGCCTGCTGCTACCGGAAGAGACCAGCCGGTACGTCTTCCGCATCCTGGCGATGAAGGCGATCATCACTGATCCGGAGCGCTACGGCTTCCATCTGCGGAAGAAGGACCTCTATCCCACCTATCGCACGCGGGAAGTCAGCGTCACTGGGCCCATCGAGGACCTGAACGACTTCGCCACGCGTCAAGGCACGGACTACAAGACATTGAAACTGCTCAACCCCTGGCTGCGCGACATCGCGCTCGCGAACACCAAGGGGACCACATACACCGTATTGCTGCCAGGCGAGGGCTTCGACAAGCCCTTAGAGGACGATGAGCGCTAAGACGAACGGAAAGGCCCGCACGAAGGGCGACAAGACCACGCGTACGAACGGAGCTGACACGAATGGAACCGCGCCGGTGACCGGTGAGGAGGCCATCGAAGTGCTGGGCGCGCGCGTACACAACCTGAAGAACGTGGACGTGCGCATCCCGCGCGAGAAGCTGGTGGTGGTCACCGGTCTCAGCGGTAGCGGGAAGAGCTCGCTCGCCTTCGATACGATCCATGCCGAAGGGCAGCGCCGCTACATCGAGACCTTCAACGCGTACGCGCGGCAGTTCCTCGGAGGCATCGAGCGGCCCGATGTGGACCTGATCACCGGGCTGAGCCCGGTGATCGCCATCGAGCAGAAGACCATCAGCCGCAACCCGCGCAGCACGGTGGGCACCATCACGGAGATCTACGACCTGCTGCGGCTGCTATACGCCCGTGCAGGGGAGGCGTACAGCCATGTCACGGGCGAGCGCATGGTGCGTTACTCGGACAAGCAGATCCAGGATGCGTTGCTGAAAGAGTACGAGGGTCGCGAGGTGCTGATCATGGCACCCCTCGTGCGGGGCCGCAAGGGCCACTACCGCGAGCTGTTCGAGCAGTTGCTCCGCCAGGGTTTCCTGCGCGCCCGGGTGGATGGCAAGGTCATCGACGTGAGCACCCGCCCGCGGCTTGACCGTTACAAGGTGCACGACGTCGAACTCGTCGTGGACCGCGTGAGGGTGAACGAGGGCAATCGCAAACGCATCACCGAGAGCTGTGATACGGCGCTCAAGCAGGGCAAGGGCAACATGCAGGTGATGGATGTGAAGAGCGAGGAGGTGCGTTACCTCAGCCGCCATCTCATGTGCCCCACCAGCGGCATCGCCTACGAGGAGCCGGAGCCGAACCTGTTCAGCTTCAACAGTCCTTATGGTGCGTGCCCGCGGTGCAACGGCCTCGGGCAGGTCACCGAGGTGGCCATCGACAAGATCGTTCCGGACCGCTCGAAGAGCTTGAAAAAGGGGGCCATCCTCCCGCTGGGACCTTACAAGGGCTCGTGGGTCTTCCTGCAGATCGAGGCTGTACTGGAGCATTTCGGCCACACGGTGGACACGCCCTTCGCCGAGCTGGACGAGAGCGTCTTCGCCGTTCTATTGAACGGCATGGACGACCCGTTGAAGGTGAGCAGCAAGGTGGGGCTGAGCGATCGGACGGTACAGTTCGAAGGCATCATTCCCTACGTGCTGGGCCAGGCGGAGGAAGGAGCGAAGGGTGCGGAGAAATGGGCGGAGCAGTTCACGCACATGGTCACCTGCCCCGAATGTGAAGGCACGCGCCTGAAGAAGCTCGCGCGGTGGTTCCGCATCGCAGGAAAGGACATCACGCAGCTCTCACGGATGAGCATCAGCGACCTGCACGCGCACATGACGGCAATGCCGGAGAAGTTGGATGAGAAGCAGGCTGTGATCGCACGCGATGTGGTGAAAGAGATCGCAGCGCGCAGCAGGTTCCTCCTTGACGTGGGACTGGAATACCTCACGCTCGACCGCAGCGCGCGCACCCTGAGCGGAGGCGAGGCCCAGCGCATCCGGCTGGCCACGCAGATCGGCTCACAGCTCACGGGCGTGCTCTACATCCTGGACGAACCCAGCATCGGCCTGCACATGCGGGACGATCAGCGCTTGATCGGCAGCTTGCGCCAATTGCGGGATGGCGGGAACAGCGTGCTGGTCGTGGAGCATGATCGCGAGATGATGATGAGCGCCGACCACATCATCGACATCGGTCCCGGGGCAGGTGTGCATGGCGGTCATATCGTAGCCCAAGGCACGGCCGAGGAACTCATGAAGAGCGATTCGCTCACGTCGAAGTACCTGCGCCACGAATCGCGCATCGCCGCGCCGGAAACGCGCCGCAAAGGCAACGGCCACCGGCTCGTGCTGAAGGGCGCGAGCGGCAACAACCTGAAAAAGGTGGACGTGGATTTCCCGCTGGGCACCTTCATCTGCGTCACCGGCGTGAGCGGCAGTGGCAAGAGCACGTTGATCGGCGACACCCTGTACCCGATCCTCAGCAAGACCTTCTACCGCAGCGATGCGCAGCCACTGGCGTACAAGAGCATCGAGGGCCTGAAGCACATCGACAAGGTGATCGAAGTGGACCAGAGCCCCATCGGTCGCACACCTCGGAGCAATCCCGCCACCTATACAGGCCTCTTCGACCACATCCGCGAACTGTTCGCGCAACTGCCAGCGGCCAAGATCCGTGGGTACAAGGCCGGTCGGTTCAGCTTCAACACAGCGGGTGGCCGATGCGAGACCTGCAAGGGTGCCGGTGTGCGCACCATTGAGATGAACTTCCTGCCGGATGTGGACGTACCGTGCGAGACCTGCCGCGGGAAGCGCTACGACCGGGAAACGTTGGAGGTGCGTTTCAAGGGGAAGAACATCGCCGATGTGCTCGCCCTGCCGGTGGAGGAAGCGATGAACGTTTTTTCGGAGATCCCTCAACTGAGCATGAAGCTGAAGACCCTGCTCGATGTGGGCCTCGGTTACATCACGCTCGGGCAGAGCAGCACCACGCTGAGCGGTGGCGAGGCACAGCGCATCAAGCTGGCCACCGAGCTGAGCAAGCGCGACACCGGGAGCACCTTCTACATCCTGGATGAACCGACCACCGGGTTACACTTCGAGGATGTCCGCCAGCTGATCGGCGTACTGGACCGCCTCGTGGAGGCCGGAAATACCGTCCTGGTGATCGAGCACAACATGGACCTCATCAAAGTGGCGGATCATGTGATCGATATGGGCCCCGAAGGAGGCGAAGGCGGCGGACGGGTCACGGCGAAAGGCACCCCGGAAGAAGTGGTGATGATGGGCCGTGGGCATACCGCGCGGTATCTTGAGCGCGAGTTGAGGAACTGAGCACGCGCACGCCTGACGCTGTTGACGGTTGTCCGTTGGCGGTAGTCAGGCTGCCGATAGACCCATCACCGATCGTCCGATACCCCCTGCTCGTCAGCACTTGTTCCGCCCAGCCGGACAACCGACAAACGACAACCGACAACGGACAACCGACAACGGACAACCGTCAACCGACAACCGAACCACCACCATGGCCAAGAACATCGCACCCGCTAATACCAACTCCGACGACCACCACGAGCGCCGCATCAAGAACGCCTTCAAGCGCAAGGGCTGGAGCGAAGTGCGCGCCAACGACAGCTGGGCCATCTTCAAGATCATGAGCGAGTTCGTGGAGGGCTTCGAAGCCATGCAACGGATCCGTCCATGCGTGAGCGTCTTCGGTAGTGCGCGCACACCGGCGAACAAGCCCGAGTACGCGCTCGCGGAGGAGATCGCCTTCAAGCTCACCCAGCACGGCTACGGTGTGATCACCGGCGGTGGCCCGGGCATCATGGAGGCGGCGAACAAGGGTGCTCAACGCGGCGGCGGCACCAGCGTGGGGCTCAACATCGAACTGCCCTTCGAGCAGGAACCCAATCCGTACATCGACAAGGAGAAGAGCCTGCACTTCGACTACTTCTTCGTGCGCAAGGTGATGTTCGTGAAGTACAGCCAGGGCTTCATCGGCCTGCCGGGCGGCTTCGGTACACTGGATGAGCTCTTCGAGGCCGTCACGCTCATCCAGACCCAGAAGATCGCGCGTTTTCCCATCATCCTTGTGAGCAAAACCTACTGGGCCGGCATGTTCGAGTGGATCAAGAAGGTGATGGAGGAGGAGCACCACTACATCGGGAAAGGCGACATGGACCTCATCCAGCTCGTGGACAGCGCTGATGAGGCCGTGGACGCCATCGACAAGTTCTACAGCAAGTACATGCTGAAGCCGAACTTCTGATGTTCCATCGGAACAGGCATCTGCAGCTCGCCCTGCCGGCTATCACACTCTTCAGCGCGTGTGTGGGAAAGGACGAGGTCCCGCCCAACAACGGCCTCACTTCACCAACGGACTATTGCCACCCCGATACCGTCTATTTCGGGAATTCGGTACAGCCTTTTCTGGTTGCGAACTGCGCGGTATCGGCCTGCCACGATACCGATGCGAACGGAGCATTGCTGAGCTATACGGATGCGACTCCATTCGTTACCCCCGGTGATACCGCAGGCAGTCCACTCTATGCGACGGCACCGCATTGGGCGGTAGACAGTCTGGTGCAAGCGTCCATGGATTCCTTGGGGCTTTGGATAATGCAAGGCGCACAGGATAATGCATGCACGCCTTGAACTTGGACAGGTCATAGAATAAGCGCCGGTAGCGGCGCTCGCGCGCCAGGGGTCAATCCCGCACCACCCGACCACGAGCCAGGGCCGTGCCCTCCGCATCATATGCGGTGATCACGTAGATGCCTGGAGCGAAGGTGGACAGGTCGAGTTCCGCACGATAGAGGAGCCGGTCGATCGTTCGGCCGAGGTCGTCCATCACCTCGAGGTGGTCGGTCGTAGGTGGCGCTCCGCTGAGTTGCAAGGGGCCGGAGCAGGGGGAAGGCCAGAGGCCCAGTACCGGGATGGCCGAGAGTTCTTCCAAGCCGACCGACACGCCCGACCAGGCGGCGAAATTCGGGTGCGGGGAACCACCCACGGTGGAGAAGTCCCCACCGATGTACACCTGTGAGCCGTTCACGACGATCTCGTACACGTAGATGGGGTTGGGGCCGTCGGCCAGCTGCGCATCCCAGGGCAGTGCCGATCCGGAAACGGCGCTGATCGCGGCGAACCCATTGCGCGAAGCCCCGCCGATGGAGGTGAACCCGCCGCCGACGAACACCGTGCTGCCGTTCGCCGTGATGGCGCCCACGGCGTCATTCGGTGCGGGGTCCCACGCAGTAGCCTGACCGGTGCTCATATCCAGTGCTGCCAGGTGGTTGCGGTACGCGCCGCCCACGTTGCTGAAGGAGCCGCCTGCGTACACGAGCGGAATGGCCAGATCCAGGCAGGTCACCTGCTCGTTCGCGCTGGGATTCCAGGTGGTGGCACTGCCGGAGATGGCCGACAACGCGGCGATGCGTGGCCGCGTGGCGCCGCCGATGGTGTAGAACTGGCCGCCGTAGTAGACCTCATCGCCATCGGTTTCCACGGCCCACACCAGTTGATCGCACCACTGGCTGTCCCAATCCACCACCTGGCCGAACCCCGCCGTGCTCAGGGCCGCCACACCGTGGGAGGTGACGCCGGAGACGGAACTGAAATCACCGGCCAGGTAAAGTGTGGTGCCCACGATCTCCATGTCGTAGATGTACCAGTCCACGTTCGGGTGCCAGTCGGTGATGAGCGCGCCGGTGGCCGCGTCGAACGCTGCCACGTGGTTGCGAGTCTGTCCGTCCACCTCCTCGAACGCGCCGCCGATGTACACGCGGCCTCCGTTCACCACGATGGTGCCCACCCAGCCGTCCAGATCCGGGGCCCAGGAGGTGAGCGCCCCGGTGGCCGCGTTGATGGAGGCCACGTAGCTGCGCGGTTGACCACCGACCTCGGAAAAACTACCACCCAGGAAGACCTGGTTCGTCACCGGGTCGTAAGCCAGACCGGTCACCTGCTCGTTGGCCGATGGCCAGCCCGAGAGGTGCGTTTGGGCGAAGGCACCGCTCGCGATGAGCGCGGCGGAAACGAACGTGCAGGAGCGGAGTTGTCGTGCCATTGTGGGATGAGCGTTGATCGGTCGGTTCTCGGTGATGGACACCGCAGGTGGGTGCGGG
>CAZYPC010000090.1:0-17608 GCA_964649165.1 uncultured Chryseobacterium sp. | reverse complement strand
CCCATGCAAGGGGAACCGGGGACGGATCGCACGGACGTGGCCGTGGTCTACGACAGCCTCGCCCTCTATGTGGGCGTGGTGCTTCCGGTCACGGACCCTGAACACATGCAGGCGAAGTACATGCAGCGCGACTTCGCCTGGTGGGCCGACGACAACTTCCAGTTCGTGATCAGCACCTTCAACGACCACCGCAACGGCTACCTGTTCGTCACCAATCCGAACGGCGCCCGTGGCGACATGCAGGTGAGCCCGAACAGCGGGTTCAACACGGACTGGAACGGCGTGTGGGACGTGGTGACATCCTGCACGGACATCGGGTGGACGGCGGAGTTCCGCATCCCGTTCAACACCTTGCAGTTCCCCAAGGCGGACATCCATACCTGGGGCATCAACTTCGAGCGCAACGTGCGCAGCAAGAACGAGCAGGTGAACTGGCAGGGCTGGGACCGCAACACGGCGATCGAGAACCTGGGCAACACCGGCACGCTCATCGGGATCCGTGACATCGGCTACGCGAAGCGTTTCGAATTCAAACCGTATGCGTTGGGAGGCCTCCAGCAGGCAGCGGGTCAGAAGGATGACTGGCCGGGCAAACTCGGCGCGGACCTGAACATCAACATCTCCCCCACGCTCAAGCTCAACCTGACAGCGAACACGGATTTCGCGCAGGTGGAAGCGGACCGCATTCCCGTGAACCTTTCACGTTTCAGTCTCTTCTACCCGGAGAAGCGGGCGTTCTTCCTCGAAGGCCAGGGAAACTACCAGTTCGACATCGACGGCAACAACCGCCTCTACTACACGCGGCGTATCGGCCTGGAGAACGGAACACCAGTACCGGTGCTGGGTGGAGCCCGCCTGTTCGGGAAACAAGGCAGGCACAACATCGGCGCGCTCGTGCTCCAGACCGGTGCCACAGGGGATGCACCCACGACGAACAACGCCGTGGTGCGCTACAAGCACGACATCGGCAAGCAGAGCTTCCTCGGCGCCCTGATGACCAGCAAGATCAACGAGGACCTGAGCAACCAGGTGTTCGCCATCGACGGCGGTTGGAACAGCAACGAATTCCTGGGCAACAAGCGCATCGCGCTGGAGGGCTACTACGGGCGGAGCATGACGGACGGACGCCTCGACAGCAGCAGCACCACGGCAGGCATCTGGTTCAACTATCCGAACGACCGCTGGAGCGCCAGCGCGCTGGTGGGCACCACCGAGGGTGGGTTCAACCCGCAGTTGGGCTTCCTGAACCGCACGAACTACGAGGTGGCGCAGGGCTACGTGAACTTCGAGCCGCGCTGGTTCCAGAAGAAGGGCATCCGCAAGGTCCTGTTCACGCTGGCCGATGTGAGCATGTACCGGACGGCGCACACGGGGTATGTGGAGTCCTTCTCCTACGGGATGAAGCCATTGGGCGTACTGCTTGGCAAGGGTGATGAGGCCGGTCTGGCCTTCAACTGGTTCGAGGACGGCATTACGGAGGCGTTCGAGATCGGCGATGGGATCATCATAACACCCGGACGCTATCGATATCGGGAGACCGTGCTCTACGTGAGCACGTTCGGGGGGCGCAGGCTCCAGTTCGAACCGAGCGTGGCTTGGGGTACCTTTTTCGGCGGCCGAAAGACCACGGCGGATGTCACGATGAAAGCGAACCTGGACCGGCACTTCAACATGCAGGTCGACTATACCTGGAACGTGCTCGAGTTCACGTCCACAGAGGACAGACCCCACTCACGGCTCGAAACGAATGAACTCGCCCTCTACCCCACGTACGCGTTCAGCCCGAACCTGAGCGTCTCCGTTTTCGGCCAGTGGAATAGTTTGAGCGACTTCACCCGCATCAATGCCCGCTTGCACTGGATCCCGAAGATCGGCACCGACCTTTTCCTGGTCTTCAACCAGGCCGATTCGCCCGCCGGTCGCATCGACTTCGCCCGGCCGGTCAGCCGCAATGTGGTAGGGAAATTGGTGTGGCGGGTGATGTTCTGATCGCGCGTGATGAGAGTGCTTTTCGCCCTGCTCTGTCTCTCCAGTTGGACCACGGTCCGGGGTCAAACCAACACAGAACGCCTCCGCGCCGAACTGGAGCACATCAACGACCTCGATCAACGGGACCGTGAGAACATCGGCGCGTTCGGAGTCGGAACGCTGGAGCGCGACAGCGTGAGCAAACACATGATGCTTGTGGACTCCGTGAACACCGTTCGGATCATGGCGATCATCGATAGCGCCGGCTGGTTGGGCCCTGAAGACATCGGCATCAAGGCGAGCGGCACTTTGTGGCTGGTGATCCAGCACGCTCCACTCCCCGTTCAGGAACGTTACCTGCCCGAGATGCGCCTGGCCGTTGAGGAAGGCAAGGCGCGCGCGATGGACCTGGCCTACCTCGAGGACCGGGTGGAGATGCGCAACGGTCGCCCGCAGATATACGGCTCGCAAGTCACGATGAAGGACGGCCGATCGCGGCTCTGGCCGATCAAGGAGGAAGCGACGGTGAATGAGCGCCGCAAAGAGGTGGGGCTTGGGCCATTGGAAGATTATGCCGCCCAGTTCGGGATCGACTGGTCCCCTCCGAAAAAAACCGATCGTGTCCTGCTGCTCGGGCCGATCAAGAAGCTCTGAGCGGCCTTAGTTCAAGCACGCTCGAACGGCGCCGGTCGCGGGGGCTCCAGCATCGGTAGTATGGTGTGCCGTGCAGGTGTCAGCCGCTTCGAACAGGGCCGGGTCCTTGCGATGCAGTTGATAGAATGCCAGCGCGGCCATCACCGCCGCGATGCCCAACCAACCGCTGGCCCGCCGGAGCCGGACGATCTGCCGCAGGTGTTCAAAGTGGAGGCCGGGACGCCCTTGGATGCTGCTCTGGTCCATGGCCTGGTTCATTGGTGTTCGATGATTGTCGCCCCTGCATCGCCGTACTCGTCCCAGATACGAAGCGTGTACGTCCCGGGCTCCAGTCCGTTCATCTGGAGGTCCACACGATTTCCGGCGGCCTCCGAGAACCCGAGCGGCCAATCGCGCACGGTGCGGTATGAACCATCAAGCAGCATGGCACGCGTATGACCCCGAAGGCCCTCCGGGATGATGAGCGTACACTCATCAGCGCACGGATCCGGGAAGGTGCGTACCTGAAGATGCACCACTTGGTTGGTCGGCGGTGCAGCCTTCTTGCTGGTCATTCCATCCTGTGAGGTGATCGCGGCCATCGAAGCGAGCGGTGCCAGGCATATCGCCAGCATCGGGAAAACGGATCTGAAGGAACTCATGATCGAGCTGTGTTGATGACGATGCGAATTTGAACGTGCCATTCTCCGGAGCTATCGGCGCTGACGATCATTCACACCTCTGAAGATCCGTTAATGCATGGTCTGGCAACAGGATCCGCACAGGATCCGTCCGGTACCTTGCCAGCGTGAAAGTGCTGCTGATCGAGGACGAGCCGGAGCTGCGGCGATCGATCCGCACGTACCTGCAGGACGAAGGGTTCGTCGTGGATTCCGCGAACGACTTCCCCACCGCCGCGGAAAAAACGGGGCTGTACACCTACGACGCGGCGCTTGTGGACATCACGCTGCCGAAAGGCGACGGCCTGAACGTGGTCCGCGAACTTCGCGCGAAGCATCCGGCCACTGGCATCATCATCATCTCCGCGAAGGGTTCGCTGGATGACAAGGTGCGAGGTCTGGACCTGGGCGCGGACGATTACCTGCCCAAGCCCTTCCATCTGCCTGAACTCGTTGCACGACTGCGCGCGTTGATCCGCCGCAAACGCTTCGATGGGCACGCAGCGATCATCCTGGACGAGTTGCGGATCGTGCCGGAGGACAAGCTGGTGGAAGTGCATGGCCAGCGCTTGGAGCTGACCACGATGCAGTTCGACCTGTTGCTCTTCCTGGTGGCGAACAAGGACCGCGTGCTTTCGCGCACGGCCATCGTGGAACATGTATGGGGGGATATGGCCGAACGCCTGGACCACGATGGGTTCTTGTATTCGCATATGAAGAACCTGCGCAAGAAGCTACTGGAGAAGGGCTGCCGCGACATGATCAGGACCGTGTATGGACTCGGCTACCGCTTGAGCACACGCCCATGAGGCTTCTGCAACGCTCCTCGCTGTACCAGCTGGCACTGGCGCTGCCGATGGTGATCGCCGGTACGGCCATCGGCCACTGGCTCGTCTCGTCCGTGGTGAAGGAGGAGGTTGACGAACAGCTCGCATTCCGTTCGGAGCGCGTCGCGGATGAGCTACGGAGCGGAAGAAGGGACTTCGGAACTGGCGCATCGAGCGAACTGGTGCTTGTCGTTCCGGGCCGCCATACGGGCGGAACTTTCCGGGACACGGTGCTACCCGAGCCCGAAGATGACGGCGAGTTGATGCCTTGGCGTATCGGTCGTTTCCCGGCAGCCTTCGCGGATGGAACGCCCTGCACGATCATCGTGGGGCGGTCCCTGCTCGAGACCGAGGACCTGGTCATGGGGCTGGCGGCGAGCATGACGGCGTTACTGCTGCTGGTCGCCGTGTGCAACGTTCTGTTGAACCGCTGGCTCTCTCGCAGGCTCTGGAAACCATTCCACGACACGCTCGGCGAGCTCGAGCGGTTCAGGGTGGACGCCCCTTCGGTCGGTGCGTTACCCGCTTCTGACGTGGACGAATTCAACACCATGAACCGGGCGCTGGATACGATGATGGCGAAGATGCGCGCGGACTTCACGGTGCAAAAGCGCTTCACGGAACAGGCCGCGCATGAACTGCAGACGCCGCTCGCCGTGATGCAGGGGAAGTTGGACCAGCTGATCCAATCGCCGAACATCGGCGCGGGCGAGGCCGGCACGATCGAAGGACTGTTCCAGGCCCGCGAACGGATGGGCCGCTTGTTGAATAACATGCTATTGATCGCGCGCATCGGCAACCAACAGTTCGCACCGGAGCGGATCGACTGGTCGGCGATGTTCCGCGATCAGCTTACGGCATTGGCAGACCTGATGACCGAACGCGGGATCACCTTATCCCTGCATGAGGAAGAGGTGTGCCGTCTGCGGCTCCATCCATTGCTCGCGGAATTGGTCGTATCGAACCTGCTGCGCAACGCGGTACAGCACAACATTCCCTCCGGAACCATCGACGTGTCGATCCAGGCGGAGGGTTTCACGATCCGCAACACGGGTCCTGATCTGTCCGTGGATGCAGCCACGCTGTTCGACCGTTTCGCGAAAGGCGATCCATCGAGCCCTTCCACGGGCTTGGGCCTGAGCATCGTGAAGGAGATAGCCGATGCGAACGGTCTGCTCTTGATCTACGGCGCATCGCACGGAAAGCACATGATCGTTGTGCGTGGGGAGTGATCGCGCCATCGATCCAAGTTGCGTACAGGATCACACGCTGACTTTGCGTCCATCCAACAACAACGACCATGACGTACGCATTGCCCGCCATTCTGCTCCTCGGCTCCTGCTTCAACGCAGAAGGTCAGCAGCCAGGTCCTGTCGACGCTCCGGCTCCTGTGAAAGCCGCTTTCGCGAAGCGCTTCCCGAAAGCAGCGGCCACGAGGTGGGATCTGGAAGACAAGAAAGACTACGAGGCCGATTTCACGCAGGACGGCATCAAATGGTCCGCCTGCTTCGCTCCGGACGGCTCCTGGTTGGAGACGGAACACGCCATCAAGTCTGACGCGTTGCCTGAAGCAGTGCGCAGAACGATCGCGACCGACTACGCCGGACAACGGATGAAGGAAGTGGAACAGGCCGACACCCCGAAGGGCATCCTGTACGAAGTGGAATTCGCGAAAGGCGAGCGTGAAATGGAAGTCGTCTTCGCCGCCGATGGCAGCGTAGTGCGCACGAAGGAAGAGAACGAAGCCGGTGAGCAGGATGAGCACGAAGACAAGGATTGAACCCGGCTCCAGGCCCGATAAAGTGCCTGTGAACTTGCTCCGCCTCGCTCTCATCAGCTCACTGCTCTGGGGCACTTCCTGGACGAGGGCACAGAATACGTTGCACGTGCTCGCATTGGATAGCGTCACCAGCGAGCCGCTCATGGGGGCCAGCGCGATCCTGCTGCCCGCCAGACAGACGGCCATGGCTGATATGAACGGAAGCATCGCACTGAAGAACGTGCCCGACGGACCCTGCACACTGCGGGTCGTGAGCGTCGGTTACATGCCATTGGAAATACCGCTCACCTTCCCGCGAAGGGCTGGAACGCTTGTGGTGCGGTTGACCAGTTCGACGGGCGAGCTGGAGGAAGTCGTGGTAAGCGCAACACGCACCAACAGCCGCATCGATGATGTACCGCAGAAGATCGAGGTGCTCGGCGAGGAGGAACTGCACGAGGAAAGCTCCCTGAAACCCGGAAACATCGCGAGCCTGATCGGTGACATCAGCAGCGTGCAGATCCAGCAGACCAGCGGAATGAGCGGCGCCACCGCCGTGCGCATGCAAGGGCTCGACGGCCGCTACACCCTGCTTTTGCGTGACGGCATGCCCGCGTTCGGCGGTCTCAGCGGGGGCTTCGACCTGTTGCGCATACCACCGCTGGACCTGCAACGTGTGGAGCTGCTGAAAGGCCCCTCCTCCACCTTCAACGGTGGCGGCGCGATCGCCGGTGCCATCAACTTCGTGAGCAAAGCACCGATGGACAGCCTTGGCGGCATGGTGCTCCTGAACCGCGCATCGCTCGGCGAGACGAACGTGAATGCCTACGTGAGCGGTCCGATCGGGAAGGTGGGTTTCACGCTTTTCGGCGGAAGCACGCTACAGGACGCTGTGGATGTGGACGGCGATGGATGGTCCGACCTCGCCACCGCACGCACCAATGTGGTACATCCGCAGGTGTACCTCTCGCCCTGGAAAAGTTCCCGGCTGCGTCTGGGCGGTATCTACCAGCACGACCAGCGCACTGGTGGGCACATGGACGCGCTTGGAGCGAGCGACGACACGACCCTCTACTTCCTGCGCAACACGGGTGAACGCTTGGGTGCTGACATGAGCTTTGAACAGACGTTCTCCTCCACGAGCAAGCTGGTGGCGAAAGGCGCCGTGAACAGCTACGAACAACAAGAGCGCGACAACTTCACGGGATCACTGCGAGAACAGACGAACAACTACGCCGAAGCCTATTGGAGCGAGAGCGACGACCGTCGCACATTGGTGTTCGGGGCCAACTATGTCGGAAGCGCGCTCACCGGCCATGGTCTCGGGTCACAGGACATTTCCACGGTAGGCGCATTTGCCCAGCTGTCCTTGCACCGAAAACGATGGCCTCAGGTCGACTTCGGCCTGCGGACGGACAAGAGCCGCGGCTACGACCCCATCGTTTTGCCCTCGGTCGCGGCCATGTTCAAGGTCACCGAGCGCTTGAGCCTGCGCGCCAACGCGGGCACGGGCTACCAACTTCCCGACCGGTCACGGAACTATGGCACGGTGAGCGAAGGTGTGATCGCATCGCGTCTGACCGATGGAACAAAGCCCGAACGATCCATGGGCGGCACGATCGAATGGACGTGGAAGAAGCCGCTTGGCGAGCACACGTTGTTGTTCATTGATCAGACCTTCTTCGCCACGCGGATCGAACATCCGCTCGCGGTGACCAAGGCCAACGTCGAGGGCTCAGCGTTGTCCAACGCACCGGGTATCAGGCTCACGCGCGGCATCGACAACTACATCCGGCTCACGCACGGGCACACCGAGGTCTATCTGGGCTACACATACACGCTCCCGGAGATCACGTCGGAGGGGCGGACATCGTTGATCCATTACACCCCGCAGCACCGTGCGGCCGGCACACTAAGCCGTGAATTCGGTGAGCATTGGCGGGCAGGCGTCGAGGCCAGTTGGAGCGGGCAACAGGCGCGGGCCGACGGCTCGGTGACGCGCGATCAGATCTTCCTGGCTGGCATGGTGGGCTATGCTTCCTGCCGTTGGAACGTGGTACTGAACGGTGAGAACGTGAGCGATACACGACAGACACGCTGGGAAGAGATCGTGTCAGGCACACGATCGCGGCCTGTATTCGCCCCGCTCTGGGCACCGATCGATGGGCGCGTGATCAACCTGAGCGTTCTCTATCACTTCGGCTACGAGAAGAAGTGACCACCGATGGTCCTCCCCTCTTGGCCTATGAAGCTCCGTTAACTGAGCTGTTGAGTGAAGCGGAGGCCTCACGGCGCACCATCCCTTGCAGAAGGAACAACATGCCCATCGCCACCACCAGCAACGCCGAAAAAAAGTACCAGGTCGCGGGATAGCCGAACCTGGCGATCAGGTTTAATCCCAGCGTATGCCCGATGATGTGGGACACGCTCCATCCGATGGTGAACAGGGCCATGTAGGCGCCAGGTGGACCGTGGTCCGCCCGGTCGTAGGCGAAACGGTTCATGAAAGGGAAATTGAGCATTTCACCCAGGGTCACCAGCAGCATGCCGATCCAGAGGAAGGTGATGACGGGGAACAGGTTGAGCACGGTAAAGCTCAGTGCGATGAGGGCCACGCTGACGATCATCACCTTGATCCGGTCGAAGCCTTTATCCTCACAGTACTTGATCAGCGGCATCTCGGTGAGAAAGATCAACAGGCCGTTCATGCCGAGGAGCAGGCCGATGTCGAATTCGCTGAGATGGTACACTTCGCTGTAGAACAACGGCAGGGTGCTGAAGTACTGGAGGAAGGCGACCCCAACGAGCACGAGGCTGGCCAGAAAGAACAGGTACACCCGGTCACGATAGGGAGAGCGCTTCACCGTTGCGCTCTGTGCCGCATTGTCCTTCTGCGCCTGCGCCTGCGGAAGGCCGGTCCACAAGAGCACCATGGCCACGAGACAGGTCAAGCCATCCACCCAGAACAGGCCGCCATAGCTCCAGGCCGCGATGATCAGCCCGCCGATGGCCGGCCCGAGACTGAAACCCAGATTGATGGCCAGGCGGATGAGCGTCACCGAGCGCGTGCGACTTTCCGAAGTGGCATAGCTGCGGATGGCGACGAACATGGCCGGACGGAAGGCATCGCTGAGCACCATCAGCAGGAAGACACCGGCGCAGAATGGCCAGAAGCCCCGTACGAACTGAAGTCCGATGAACGCGACGCCGGAAGTAAGCAAGGCGCCGATCATGATGTCGTAGAAGCCATAACGGTCGGTGAGCTTACCTCCCATCCAGGACCCCACCACCGATCCAGCCCCGAACGAACTCATGATCCAGCCCACTTCCTGCAAGGAAAGACCCATGTCCTTGGTGAGGTAGAGCGAGAGAAAGGGCACCACCATGGTACCGGCCCGGTTCACGAAGGTGATGAAGGCCAGCAACCACACCTCACGGCTCAACCCCGCGAATGATCCGATGTAGTACCGGTAGGCCCTGGACAAGGAACGCATCGCACAAACCTACCCGCCGGAGCGAAGTGCTCCGCGTTCCAACGTGCATCCGTCACCGGAAGCCACGCTGCATGGCCGCATCTATTGCCAGAGCGAAATGGTCGAAGCCTTGCCAGTCCGATGATCGATGATCACCAGGAGCGGCTCGCTCAGCTTGTCCGGGATCGGCAATCGCGGCCCGACAAAGGCGGTAGTCGTGGCACCCGGCAGTATCTGGCTCAGCTTGAAGCGATCGATGCCCGTATCCGTGGTCCAGAGGATCCTCCCTTCCACATCCACGCGAGCCACTACCAACGTGCCCTTCAGGCCCGGTGCGGATGTGTAGATCATGAACGCACCATCCGGATCCGAGGCGCGCATCGGCTCGGCTTTATCATCCATCCGCAGAAAAGCGGCGTTGAGATACGCGGTGTCCCCTATCGGCGTGATCGATACTATGCGATGGCTTTCGTCGTCAGAGAAGGGGTCCAGCTTCGCCTTGCACAGCTTGCGCATCTCCTTCGCTTCGTCGGCGCCCTCCACGGGTCTGATCCACCGCTTCACCTTGAACTCACCTTCAAGCTCCTTGGGTGAGTGCAGCCCGAGCCAGGTCGTCGGCGAAGTGTAGAGTCCTGCCGCGAGGTAGTTCGTGAGCGCAGGCTCGAAAGGATAGCGGTTGGAAGCCCGAGGTTCCGCCACCGCCACCTTGCGCGTCGTTGGATCGAGGGTGTAGGCAGCGCTGCGATCAGGAGCCAGCATGCGCAGGCGGCCATCGATGATCTCCATGCCCCGCGAGTCCTCGAACCACATCGGATCAAGAGAAGGGTTCAGTTCCTGCAGATCACTCGACCTGATGACATCGTACGTCTGCAGATCAACGCCATGGATCCCGGCGGCATCCAACCAAAGCGTGCGCCCGTCGCTGCCCAGGATCTTGCCCAGGCTATATGCCCCGGGCGTAAGGTCCGCGATGAGCGGGATGCACTTGGGCGCGGATCCATCGAGCGGAACCATGAACACGCTGAGCCGATGCCGGTCCTTGGAGTGGTCGCGATGGAGCGAAGGGGTGTACGGCTCCAGCGCCTCGATCAATGTGGCGATGTGGGTTCCATTGCGGACTGCGGTGCCGAAAGGAATGCCCTTGCCCGGGTCGATCACGAGCACCTTGTTCTTGAACCACATGAGCGCTCCAGCGATCAGTGCGACGATACCGACGCCCACAGCGAACTTCATCCGCACCGCTCGATAGCGCTCCATCGAGAAGCCCGGTCGCGCGACCGGGCTGGGGTGCACCGCGCCTGCTTGACCTTGGTAGAGGTGGATCCAGCCGGTGGCCTCATCGATCTCCGGCCGGCAGCTCGGCGCCTTCTGACGTACCACTTCCGCAGCGACATACCGGATGATCGCGGAACGCCGCACCACGGCCCACGGATGGCTCTCACGCCATTCGGCCTCCGTACCCACCCGCACACTGGCTACGACGTCACCACCGCTGAATTCCCAGTAGAATGAGAGTGATCCTTCGGCTTCTTGATAGTTCACTGTGCCGGATCGGCCGTTCTCGATAATGGTCACATTCGCGTCCATGGGGTCCTGTGGTCAGGTCAGAAGCGCCCAAACTAGCGGACGTGCGGTGAGCCCGCCCGGGCATCCTGTTCATTTCCCGCGCACGAGCAGGCGGAGGCAGATCAGATGAGAAAGAAGTACGAGCGGCACGATGATGCCGGCCAGCCATACATACGGGAAATACAGGATGGCCACATTGGGTCGATCGAAGGCCTGCGTCTGCAGATCGAAGGGAGCCGCCAGTATCGCGTTGCCGACGATGTTCACCAGCAGCCCCAGACAGACGATGTTCCAGGCGATGAGCATCCGTGGGTGCGCCAGGGAACGCTTGTAACCGAACCAGTACACGAGCGGTGCGGTGATCCCGGACAGCACATCGAAGTTGCGGCCCTCGAAGGTCATGAGCTCGGGTATGGCACCATACAGGAAGAGGCCGAAGAGTCCCAGCTCCACCGGCACGCGCACGACGTGGAGCAGGGTAAGCGCTCCGGGATCAGCACGATCGATCCAGGTTCGTCCCTTGGTCGCCACGAACAAGGCCAGGATGGTCAGCAACGGCAGGCCGAGCACCATGGCGAAGCGCGGCGGCATCCCATAGGTATGAAGGAAAAAACCGCGCAGACCGAGCATTGCCAGGACAGTGGCCCATCCCACGAGCGCAATGGTGGCCTTGCGGTCCCAGCGAACGGCTTTCAGGAACAGGAGCGCTGAAAGCACGGTGATCAGTACGAAGCCGAGGCCCAGGGCCATCGGCATTTCGGGCAGTTGCGGAGTTCTCATGGCGCGAAGCACGGCACCGTCCCGGGCCGGATCGACTACCAAAAGACAGGTTCTTGTGAGCAGGATCCACTTCCTGCCAATTGGCAGCATCAGGACCTCACGAATTCCTTGCGTATGCGGCTGAGGGAGGTATCCGTTACCCCCAGAAAAGAAGCGATGTGCTTCACCTGTGCGTATTGGAAAAGCTCCGGCCGGGTTCGCTGCAACCGAGCGTAGCGCTCTTCCGCCGTCAGATTGATCATGGTCAACATGCGCTGCTTCAGCGCCACGAAGCCCTTGACCAGGATGGCTCGTCCCATTTCGCGGAATTCGGGAAAAGCGTGGAACAACCCGTTCAGTTCGGCGAAATCCAGCACATGACCCGCTCCGTCGACGAGGGCCGTGATGTGCTCGGTCGATGGCGTGCGCATGAAGAAGGAATCCACGTCGAACGCCACATCGCCCGGGCCGGAGAAGGCGGTGGTGACCTCCTCTCCTTCCGTATCCAAGGTGTAGCTCCGCAGCCATCCGGAGGTCAGCACGATGTACTTGTCGCTCACCTCCCCGGCGCTCAACAGTGCTTCTCCCTTCACGAAGACGATCCTCCTGAAACGCTCCGCGATCTCCAGTACACGCCCTTCAGGCATGGTGGAATGCGAGCGGATCAACCTGAGCAGGGCCTCGTTATCCATGGAACCGAACTTAGTGCGATCCCCGGGTTGCCCGATCGCAGCCGATCGGCCGTAACGGTTCGGGATCAACAGCGGACGGTTGGTCCGCAGGACCGGGTTAACAGGCATCCGGCGGCCCCGGAGCTCGTCTTGATGATGCGGTGGTCCCCACCAAAGCACGCCCAGACCATGAAAGAGCACCTGCCCCTCGCGTTGATATTGGTGATGGTCGGCATTGGCTGGTTGATGTTGGGGCTTAGGGCCCTCACCCGATTGATCAGGTCAAAGGAAGAAATGGAGCGGTACGGACTTGATGGACACCAGCTTGGCGCACTCTCCTCCATGCCGGCCCACGATTGGTCCAAGCTCTCCGGACCGCAGAGGTCGGACATCCGTAAGCACGGCATCATGGGCCCTGCCGTTTTCTTCGGCATCGTCATCTACGTGATCGCCTATCACGGTCTGACCTCCTGACGTCGGTCGGCGCGCTCCGGCCGACGGCTGTAGTTGGAAGCTACGGCCATCTCCGTTCCTTCGCCGCCGGAACGGGTACCTGACGGTACCCAAGCCCAAGGCCCACATGAACGACCGCGACCTCATACACCAGTTGCGACGGCTGAGGCGCTGCATGGAACAACTGCAATCAGAGTTCGAGCACCAGCAGCTGGACCGACAACTTCTACAGGAGATCGATGCGCTGATGGAGAATGGTATCACGGCCGACGAGCGGGCCTACCATCTGCGCGACCGGACCGATGCCCTTCGCGAGCTCGTTCTGGTCACGGGCACGCGGAACCACGTTGAAACCGTGCGCCATTGTGTGCAACTGAAAAAGCTGATAGATGCTCTAATCGCGGACATCGGCTGAGTCCGGCCCCCCGCATATCGGGCTGGATAAAGCAGCAGCAGAGCCTTACCAACCCAAGCGTTGCTTCAGGCCGGTGATGTGCGCCAAGTGATGCTTCGAATGCCACACGTACAGCTCCAAGGCCTCGGCCAGGGTGATCGCGCGGTTCTGTTCGGGATGAACGAAGGCCCGTTCGTAGTCGGCGTCGTTCATGGCCCGCATTAGAACGACCCACCGCGCATGCACACCGCTGATGATCGCGAGCGAAGGCTCCAACGGCATGGTCCGGGCATCGATGTGCTCGGCCCACAGGGCTTCCTTGTACGGCTTGATCGTCGGCTGCTCTTCCGTGAGCGCGAGTTTGAACCGGATGATCGTTTGCGCGTGACTATCGGCCAGGTGATGCACCAGTTGTCGCACCGTCCAGCCGCCGGGGCGGTAGGGCGTATCGAGTTGAGGGTCGGCCAAGCCATCCACGGTGGAACGCAGCGCCGCCGGAAATGCTTCGATCACGGCGATGCACTCCACGCGACGTGCGGGGGTATCGGCTTTCGTGCCGCGCGCGAATTTGCCGGTGGGGTATTTGAGGAGTTCGAGATCCGGAGTGGTCGCGGTGTTCATGATGCCGCAAAGAGAAGCGATCCCCGCGATCAATGCTGCACCGGCGGATCCCATCGGCTGTGCGGCACCGAACGTGGGTCAACGCACCGCAGCACCGTCTGCTCGAACAAGCGGCGGTAGTAGTCCTGGTGGATCCTGATCTCCTCTGAAGAGAAGATGCGGATCGGGTGTTCGGGCACGATCCGGTTGAGACCGAACCGGACCTTCTTTCCGCAGGCCCACACCGTGTATTCAACGGAAGCAGCGGACACCTCCCGCAGGGCGACCCTGCCCAGCTCATGTATCTTCGGCTCCCTGCCTGGCCGAGCGCTCGTCGTATCCACCCGTCGCACGTCTCCACAACTGGCCATCCGGCTCCAGAACGCGCCAGGTCCCACATCCAGGGTATACACCTCGTCGTAGTAGAGCTCTTCCAGGTCTCTGGGCATTACGACCCTGGCACGGCTGGTTGCGGTGAATGTTCCCCAAGCGGCGACCGCGCCCAGGATCACTCTCCAACGGGGAGCAAACGTGGCTTCGGCCTGCCAGAGCCGCAATGCCACGGGCAGCATGAGCAGGGCCAACAGGTCCGAGGGATCTTCCACCCGTACGATGGGCCACGGACCCCATCGATTCCAAACGTCGATGGCTCCTGCTGACGACGGCGACTTCCACCAGATGAAGAACAAAGCCACGCTGATACACACCGCCCGTAGCCGTTCAGGGAAGAACACCATCGAACACCAGACGAAGGCGAAACACCCGCGAAGTCGCTGAGCTTTCCGGTGATCAGCCCGGGCCACGCGAACTTCAGCACATGGTCGTTCAGGAACAGGACAAGCACAGCGAGCAACAACTTCGGATCACCGAGACGCCGCCAGGCCGGCTTCATGTGAGCAAGGTAGGCACACCTCGCCACGGGCGAAGGGACCGTCCCTAGCGCATGATCCGGATGCTGTACGCCACTTCCGTCGACGGCCGGGACGCTTGCAACACATAACTGCCCGAGGGCAGCGGGCCAGGATCGATCCGGTACCGCCCTGGGCCTATCTTCTGGAACCCTACAGGGATCGCCCCGCCCTTGGGATCGATCAATGTGAATCCGAGCGCGTCGTCCAGATCATCCGGAAGTACGACGACCACTGGTCCGTCCGAAGGGTTCGGGTAGGCGAAGGGTGAGGCGTTCGTAATGGTCTCGAAGCGTACACTGATCGCACCGCTCAAACTGCTTGCACCGTCGAGATCGGTCTGCCGCAACCGGTAGTAACAAAGGCCGCCTGGAGCCTCGGTGTCCTCCAGCGAATAGCGTCGTTCTTCCGTGCTTGAACCAGCACCGTCAACCACGCCCACGGGAAGCCAGTTCTCAGCGTCCACCGAGCGCTCCAGCGTGAAGTGGTCGTTGTCACGTTCCGTGGCGGTACTCCATTCCAGCAACGCGCTTGTTGGGGAAGTCGCTCGGCCTTCAAAGGAAAGCAGTTCCACCGGGAGTGGCGTGCTCGACATGTTGATCGTGCCGAGCGTGAACCGGCGACCGTTCTGGAGCGCGCTGCTGTTGGAGAACCGGTACAGGGTGCCGCTGACGTTCGCTGCACCGCTGATCGGGGTTTCGTCAGCGAATACGCCATCGCCGTCGGTGTCGACCAACAAGCGCAGATCACTGGCTGTAACGGCACCGAGACCCGCCAGGTCGAAGGTGATGTCCGTATTGCCCACGTTGACCCCACTACCGCTGGAGTTCACCTCGCTCACACGCCAGACACGGTGAAAGCGCCCCTGCATCCCAGATGGGAAGTCCGTTGAACCATATGCCCCGAGCGTGGCGTTGTCATGTCCCCAAAGCAGGAACTCATCGTCACCCAATCCGCTGTATCCCGCCTTGCCGATCTGGACAATACCGGAACCGCGGGAGTCCGTCTGCATGTTGCTTGCGTCCACGCGCCCGATGCCGGCCACGTCATGGTCAAAGTTGCCATTGCCCGGGTTGTCCTGCACGTAGATGTCACCAGCGGACAGTGTGCGGGCATACTTGGCCGCCAGATAGTTGTTTACGATAAGCCTTTGAGCGCTGTTCAATGGCGCGTTGTAAGCAATGACCTCGGCGATGTCCCCGTTCACCTCCCGGCCGGTGGTGGAGCGTTCGTTGGCGATGTACAATGGCAGGTTGTTCACCTTGGGGGTCTTGTTCTCGTTGTCGGTGATGATGTTCGCGGCGTTCTTGTATACATCGCGACCCACCCCTGTGCTGTAGCTGTACTCGATTACCTCGAAGCTGGTGGTGGTCACCTGGCCACCGGCTGAACTCGGGAACGTGCGGGTACCGTCCGTGTATTTCGTCGGTGTATGGAGATTCCCGTCGTTGTAGCTGAGCATCTCGAAATTCTCATCACTGTCATCGCCCTTCACCATCCAGGCGTTGTAGTTCTTCTGCAGATCGGCCGTAACGACCATGAAGAAGTGCCATTGCGTGAGATCGAGTGACGCATGATCAGACACCCAGAGCTGGTCATCGGTCCCGTCAAAATCAAGCGACGGATAGCCGTTCACCGAAGCGCTCACATAGGCGGGCTTCGCTGTGGGGATGGTACCCGGCAACAGGGCGTGGTTGCTATTGCCCGAACGATCATTCCATTGCGACACGAGGCCACCGGATTGCGTGACCCCGTAGCTGGCATCAAGCCATAGCACGTTGTTGCCACTGCTACCAATGCCGCCAGGACCGGTCTGAGCGGATCCAGCGTGCACGACCAGGAGGGGAAGGAGAAGCAGGGAGAGCCGCATGCAGGGGTCTTTCACGGCCGCTCCTACGGAAGAACGACGAATGCGGTTTCCAGACCCATCGATGACCGGTATTGGCAGCCGAAACAAGGGTCATGTCCGCTTCGGCGTCCAGCCTCCCTAGAAGCCATCTCAAAATGGCTTTTGGAAGTGAGCCGCTGGCATTTCGCGACCAGCCAAGGCGCGAAACCCGCACATAGCCGGGCGCTCTGTAAGGGTTGAGCAACGCCGGATGGTCGGGAAAGGACGCGGCGCAGCCCAAAGGGTTATTTTGAGAAGGCTTCTAGTCCTCCCGCAGCGCGAACGGCGGCTTCCAGTTCTTCATGGCCATGATGGCCTTCACCTCTTCGTACGACAGCGGATAGAAGTCGTGGGCGTCCACGCCCACGTCGAAGGAAAGCGAGTCCTCCTTGTCGGGCAAGTTGTTGTGCGAGTGGCCGTACAAATGCCAGGTCCCACGGAAATCACTGCGCCAGACACGCATGGCGTAGTGGAACAGAACGATGCGCCGCACGCCATTCGCGCACTCGCTGTCGGGCACCTTCAGTTCGAAATACTCCTTGATCCACTTGAACCATTGACGGTTGTTCAAGGCGGAGCTTTCGTGATTGCCCACGATGAGGTACTTCGTGCCGTTGAGGCGGCTCGCGATGCGCTCGAAGGCCTCGCCGCGTGACATGGCGAAGTCGCCGAGGTGATAGACTTCATCCTCTGGGCCGATGCGCTCGTTCCAGCGGCGGATGAGTTCCTCGTTCATCTCCTCCACATCCTTGAACGGACGGTTACAGAATCGGATGATGTTGGCGTGACCGAAGTGATGGTCACTGGTGAAGAAGATCTTCTTCATTCATAATGGTTACCGATAAGACGGATGCGAGATGACGAGATCGACGGATCCGAGGTTGTCCCGGGAGCGGTCGCGGATGAGTGGAAGAACTACCGCGAACGCCTGCTGCGAGCGCTCAGCGCCAGGAACCAACCGAACAACCCGACCGCTGCGACGAAACACAGTTTGGCGTAACCCATGAACTCCCGCTCATGGGAGCGCGC
>CAZYPC010000089.1:0-17945 GCA_964649165.1 uncultured Chryseobacterium sp. | reverse complement strand
ATGCCCACTGTGCATGGCCTAGACCACTTCAGGTATTTTTGAGATGGCTTCTAATAGGCGTGTTTGTTACCGAAGTTGCACCAGCAATTGCCCGCCTCAGGCTCCCCAGTAAAGAAGCGGCCTATCAAGAAATGGGTGTAAGCCGAATCAGCCGTGAAAGAACCCTGTAATGTGGTCCAATTCACACTGTCCGTTATCGCGAAGTCGCCATGCACATGGGCGTGCCCCTGAATGACCGGTGGCCGCCCGGTTTGTGGATAACTGACATTGCCGTAGTCCGTGTTCACGAACAACAGTCCCAATGAATCCGCATGACAGCATTGTAGATAGCCGCTGGACAAGCTGACCTTGAACGAGACCTGATATGATGTTCCGACCACCAAGGGTTCAGCAAGCGTTCCGCCGATCACCTCGATCGGAAAGTACGGAGGTGGGTCAGGAATTGAAGGTCCCCACGCGATAAAGCCTGCATAACCCTGACCTGTTGCGGCCGACTGATGTCCGGCGAAATTGTCGGGGACAGAAACAACGGTCTCGTTGCACGCATGGAAATAGTCCCATGAGTTCATGTTTGTTGTCCAGTACGTCGCGCAATCGGATGGCCCCCACTCCACTGGGCAACAGTCCTGAATCTCGAACGAAGGATTCAGCACCAAGTTCTGCGCACTACCTCCTATACCCAATAAGACCATCGTAACAACGGCACAGCACCTATTTCTATGCACGCATCGCGTCATGGCTGGCGGTTTTGTATCCGAAAGCTAAGGTCCTCCCCAACCCAACCGCACCCACTTGTGCAGGATGCCCACATGCTGGTGCGAGCGTATTGCTTGCGCTCACGAAGGGTCACGGAAAATAGATCGTGCCCTCAAGATGTGTACGGGACCCTGCAAAGCAGGTCCTCTTCTCAGGGGGTCCGCTCCCTGCCGGAGGTTGATCTTGGGCGTGACCCTGCGGGATCTGGGGACCCGGAAGGGCGTTAGGTCCTGATCAGGAAAGCCACACCGGTTGGTTCAACAGCCGCTTGGTTGAAACCCGACCGCATCATCCGTACCTTGGAGTTGGCCGCAGATACTTTCGACCAAACCCGAAGCGATGGCGCAGGCACCGAGCAGCGAGAACGAGATCCATGCGTTGATCAAATTGATCGACGACCCGGACGAGGGCATCTACAGCCAGATCCGCGACCGCATCGTTTCGCTCGGCTCACCGGTAGTACCCGTGCTGGAGCGCGCGTGGGAGACCGACGACCTCGGTGATCTGTTCCGCAACCGCATCGAGGACATCCTGCACACGATCCACCTGGACGTTACCTACCAGCGCTTGAAGGTTTGGAGCGAAAAGGGTGGTGAAGACCTGCTGGAAGGAGCGCTCATCGTTTCGCGCTACCGCTACCCCGAACTGGATGAGCACCGCGTGAAGAGCAAGCTGGCGGCTTTGCGGCAGGACATCTGGCTGGAGTTGAACGACAACCTCACGGCTTTCGAGAAGGTGCGCGTGTTCAACCACATCTTCTTCCAGGCGCACGGCTACCGGGGCAACAAGCGCAACTACCACGCGCCGCAGAACTCCTACATCAACGAGGTGCTGGACAGCAAGAAGGGCAATCCCCTTTCGCTGGCCATCATCTATCAGGTGCTGGCCGAGGAGCTGGACCTGCCCCTGCGCGGGGTGAACCTGCCCAACCACTTCGTGCTGGCTTGGACCGACACCACCGGCGTGAGCCCCGGGCTGCTGGGCCACAAGGGCGTGCTGTTCTACGTGAACGCCTTCAGCCAGGGGGATATCCTGGGCAAGAACGAGATCAACGAATTCTTGAAGAAACTGAACCTGCCCGCGCAGGATAGCTTCTTCGAGCCCTGTAGTAACGTGGAAATCATCCGCCGGCAGCTTAACAACCTGCTGAACAGCTACCAGAAACAGCAGGACCCTGACCGGGCGGAGGATATGCGGCGGCTCTTGGAGGCACTGGGGTGATGAGCGGATGATCCCGCCGGCCCAGCGTATCGATCATGTGCAAGCCATTCGGGCTTCGGCCCGCAAGCACATGCGTGGACCACGGTGGTGCACAGATGGGTGGCATCGGCTCGTCACACCATCGGGACATCCGCGAATTACCCCCGTTGGCCTTCGGAGGGGCGCACACCGATCGTCGGTTGGCTGGGACGTTCAGTTGGTTACTTTGCGCACGGTTAGCTCAAACCCAACCCCTAGGAAATGAACAGACTTTACACCCTCTTGTGCATGGGAGCGCTAGGCTCCCTCACGCATGGCCAGGTTTCGGTGGTCGTGCTCGACCCCCCCAGCCTTGAAGGCGGTTACGTCAACACATACGTCGATTCAGCCAGTTGGGGCGCGGTGCCGGACATGACCATCCTCTCCAACGCCGTGACCGATACGGTGGTCTTCGCCTACGACAGCGACCCCACGGCCGACAGCCTGTGCTGTGGCGATGTGGCCAACGCCGCCGAGGTGAACGGCAAGATCGCGATCGTCTACCGCGGTACGTGCAACTTCTCCCTTAAGGCGCTGAACTGTCAGAACGCAGGGGCCGAGGCCATCATCATCATCAACAACAGCGCGGGCAGCCCGGTTGCCATGGGTGCCGGCGATTACGGTGCGGAAGTGACCATTCCCGTGTTCATGATCACCCAGGACGCAGGTGCCCTCTGGCGCGCCGTGCTGGATGCCGGCACGACCGTGGTGGCCTACCTGGGTACCACTGTAGGTCTGTTCGCGAATGACGTGGGATTCTATCGCGCCGACCTGTTGATGCCACCTGCGGCTGGCATGCCCACACAACTTGCGCAAAATGCATCTGAGTTCAGTGCTCCCTTAGGCGCGTGGCTGAGGAATCCCGGCTCGGGCGACCAAGCGGAGGTCACCCTCACCGTGGACGTGAGCCAGAGCGGCTCTTCAGTGTGGAGCGCTACGGCACCGCCGGTGTCCGTCGCCAGTGGCGACAGCGTATTCGTGGAAGCGGGCACGTTCAGCCAGCCCAGCTACAGCGGCCAATACACGATCACGTATTCCGTATCCACCGCGTCCGGGGATGAGTTCCCGCTGAACAACACACTTACCTCCACGTTGACCTTCGGTGAGTACTTCAGCTACGTCGGCGTGGATGCAGGCACGGGAACACCACTGTCCACGGGTGGGGTCGCATTCGGTACCCCAGCCGGTGATTACGCTTCCTGCACCGCTTTCCGCGACGCCAATGCCTCTCGCGTGGGTGCCCTCGGCATGTGGGCCTATGCCGCCCGAAACACCCCGAACAGCATGGACGGCGAGTTGCTAACCATCCAGGCCTTCGAGTGGCAGGATGAGTTCACGGGTCTGTCGGACCCGAACTATGCCTTGGACAACCTGGTGGAAGTGGCGCTGGGAGATATCATCGTTACGGACGATACCACGCGCTGGCAGGGCTTCATCCCCTTCTACACGCCCATCGTACTGCAGGATAACATGCGCTACCTCTTCTGCCTGAGCACCACGACCACCGCAGCCGGTGAAACCGTGTTCCTGGGTACGAGCGACGACTACGACTACAATACCAACCAGGGTCAGAACGACCAACCCACCACACCCATCCAGAACGGTGACACCTGGAACGGTGGGTTCGCAGGTACCACCGGATCGAACGGTGTGCGCATGGTCGATGCCGCCACGATCGGCATGGCCGAGGTGAGCACGGTGACCAAACCAGCCTTCCCGAACCCAGCGAACAACGAGCTGCGTATCCCCTATTCGGGCAAGCGCGGTCAGCTGGACCTCCAGGTTCTCGGCACGAACGGCTCGTTGGTGTCAGCGAAGCGTGTGACCTCAACAGGCAGCCAGCTGGTGGTGAACACCAGCGACCTGGCACCCGGTGCATACACGTTCCGCCTGTCCGACGATAAGGGCGTGATCTCCTCCTTCAAGGTGGTGGTCGCGCACTGATACGACAATTGGAACTTCAGAAAGCCCGCCTGCGCAACAGGCGGGCTTTCGCTTTCCAAGAGCGGTGATGAACGGCGGGGCGGGACTGCGGCATTCCGTAGCATCTTTAGAGCCCTGTCGCCTCCGCGAACCCCGATCAGTTGAGCCCCCTAACGAACGAACTGCACCGCCGCATGCGAGCACTCTACCCCACCCTGCTTCTCAGCACTGTCGCCAGCATGTGCCACGCGCAAATGGCTGAAAAGGCCAACGCCGCTAGGACCCTCGTCAATGATGCGACGGGCGCAGCCACCGTCTCTCACCACGGTGCGCAAGGTCATGACCGGGCAGGGACCACACCCTTGGGCAACGCATCGAACGCGTTCACCACCCTGCTCTCTTACCAGAACCAGGTGAGCTATGATCCCGCGATCAACAGCGTGGTCTTCACCCACCGCCACAACCCGGCCGACTTCGGGAACCAGGGCGGAACGGGAACCATGCGCTTTGACGTGAGCACGGACGGTGGTGCGACCTGGACCATCGACCACCTCCTTACACCGAACATCTTCGACGGCTCGGCCGATACGATCATCGGATGCCGGTACCCGAACGGGACCATCTACAATCCGCCGGGGAATACGGACGCGGCGAACGCCTTTGTGGTGAGCACCGGCATGACCTTGAACACGCCGGACACCTCGCTGGGCCTGCTCAATACCGGCTATCTGCAACGCTCTTCGGCCCGACTGGACGGCTCTGCTGCGACCTGTGCCTTCCAGGACTTCTATGGAGACCGCACCACCTACGCCGCCTATGGTCTGGTGAGCAAGGATGACGGCACGGTATGGGCCTTGAGCGCCCGGTACAGCAACGACCCACAGAACCTGGACACCATCGGATTCAAGGATTTCCGCATCAACAAGGGCGTCTGGAACGATGCGCAGCAACGTATGGATTGGTCGGACGTGGCCACGCTCAGTCCGCAAACGGTCGTTTACGGAGATTACCTCGGCACCGACGCCAAGAATGCCCTGGTCTACAACTGGAATCTGGCCTTCTCTCCCAACGGTCAGATCGGTTATGCAGTGATCGTGGGTAAGGAGTACGATGGCATCCCGAGCGGACCGATGCCGTTGGTATGGAAGTCGGTCGACGGTGGCGCTACCTGGAACCAACTGCCAAACCATGATTTCAGCCAGGAACAATGGGCGATCGACTTCATCGCACCTGCCACGGACACGGACCTGCCCCGCCCCTATTTCACCGATAACGACATCGTGGTGGATGCGAGCGGCACCCTCCACATGGTCGCCTCCGTGATCTCGCAATACCTCGGGAACTCACTTGATTCTTCAGGATTCTATTTCGCTGACATCGCCACACAATTCATCGTGCATGCGTCCACGGTCGATGGAGAGGCATGGACCATCTCGACGCTCAGTGAGAAACCCGCAGAAGATCTTCAATGGCCCATGAACGATGGAAGCGACGGACCGTTCCAGGACGATCACCCACAAGCCAGCCGCACCGCCGATGGGAGCCACCTGTTCTTCACCTGGAACCGCTCGTACGACGGGGCCTCCACGAACAGCTTTCCGGAGATCCATGGCGTTGGACACAATGTGAGCACCGGCCTATGGACGGAGGTGCGTTCGCTTTCCGCCGGTACGGACGCGGACGCTGTGGCTTGGTGGCACACGGTGAGCCCGGTCTGCATCAGCGGTGGCGATGACTACCAGTACGAACTGCCCACGGTATTCGCGACCCCGGGTGACTTCGCCGATGTGCCCTGCGGGTTCACCTACCTGAAAGGCATCGGCTTCAACGAGGATGAGTTCATCGTGGGCATGGAAGAGATCGGCAACATCGGATCGATGGAGGTGTTCCCCAACCCGAGCGAAGGCCGGTTCACTGTCTCACTGGTGAACACCGGACAGGTGGATGTGCGCGTTCTCGACCTTGCGGGTCGCGTGGTGCGCTCCTTCCGAACGAATACATCCCAACTGCAGCTCGACCTTTCCGGCGAACCATCTGGGTGCTACACGTTGGTCGCCTCCGGTGTGAAAGGGCGCCTCGTGCGCAAGCTGATGGTCCGCTGAACCGGATTAGCCGGGCATTACCAGCCGAAGAATACGCGCCGGACCGTTGCTGCGATGATGCGGAGATCGAGCATGAACGTCTGTTCGCGCACGTAGCGCAGATCCAGTGCGAGCTTGGCGGGCATCACTTCGTGGATATAGGTGCCTTCGGGATCAGCCGATGCGGCGAGCAGTTCGTTCTCGTTGATGTAGTCGATGCTTGCCATGCCGGTGATCCCCGGGCGAACCGAAAGCACTGCTCGCTGTTCAGGCGTGTACAGCGCGACGTATTTCGGTACCTCGGGTCGCGGCCCGACCAAACTCATGTCACCGACCAGCACGTTCCAGAGCTGCGGCAGCTCGTCCAGCTTGGATGCGCGCAGGAAGTAGCCTACGCGCGTCACGCGTGGATCGCGACCTCCGATGGTCAGTTGTCCCTTGGCTTCGCTGCCGGTCCTCATGGTGCGGAATTTCAGCAGCCTGAAGTCCCGCCCTGCCTTTCCCACCCGTGTCTGGCGAAAGAACGCGCCGCCCGACGAAGTGCTCGCGACACAGCCAGCGGCGATCAGCAACAAAGGCGAAAGCAACACCAGGAACGTGAACGCGCAAGCGATGTCGAAGGCGCGCTTCATGCCCCCATTACCTCTCGCACGCTCTCCTTGACCGCGGCGATCACTTCATCCACCTGCGCATCGGTCAGGTCGTAGTAGACCGGCAGGCTGATCTCCCGGCTGTATTGCCGGTAGGTGTTCGGGTAGTCCTCGATGCGGTAGCCCAGATTCCTGTATACCGTGAGCATCGGCATCGGGATGAAGTGGACATTGACGCTCACTTCGCGTTCCGAGATCGCGGAAATGATGGCATCGCGCTGGGCCTCGGTGGCATCGGCCAAGCGCAGCATGTACAGATGAAAGCTGCTCATGCGGAGGTCATCTCGGAACACTGGCACGACGAAGTGTGTATCATGCTGAAAGGCGCCGTCATACCGGTCGCATATCGCTCGCCGGCGAACCAGTGTTTCGCTCTCGTAACGCTCCAGTTCAACCAGGCCGATCGCGGCTTGCAGGTCCGTCATGTTGCATTTCCAGCCCGCGAACTCCACGTCATAGCGCCAGGCTCCGGGCTTCGTCTTCGCCAGGGCGTCCTTGCTTTGCCCGTGAAGGCTCATGGTATTGAAAAGCTTGTAAAGTGCGGCGTTGTCGAACGGTGCCGGCATGTTCAGTGCTAGCGCGCCGCCTTCCGCCGTCGTCAGGTTCTTCACCGCATGGAAACTGAAACCCGTGATGTCCGCTTGGGCTCCGACGGGCTTTCCGCCGATGCGCGCGCCGAATGAATGCGCGGCGTCGCTCAGCACCAGCGGTCGACCCAGCGAGGCCTGCTGTTCAGTCGCCGGTTTGAAGAATGATCGCGCGGCCCCCGCCGTGCTCATCACGGAAGAGATATCCGCCGGAAGACCTCCGATATCCACCGGAATGATGCACTTGGTGCGCTCGGACATCCTCAGCAACAGCTGCGCCGGGTCCATGGTGAAGTCATCCAACACGTCCACCATCACCGGCTTCGCACCCACATGCAGAACGATGTTCGCCGTCGCGCAATAGGTGTAGGCCGGCACGATGACCTCATCACCAGGCCCGATGCCGAACCAGCGCAGCACGAGTTCGCAAGCGTTCGTCCAGGCGTTCAACGCGATCACGTTCGGGACAGAACAGTAGGCCGCGAGCCGCTTTTCGAACTCCTTCGTACGTGGCCCCGTGGTGATCCATCCGCTGCGCAGAGCGGCCGTCACTTCGGCGATGGTACGTTCGTCGATCCGGGGGGGCGAGAACGGGATCATGGGGCGATCATGGGGCTCGTGCTACGCGGCGAAGATCGTTCCATTGGTACTGACCATAGGACCACGCTGGCGAAGAACGCGAAGAAGACGGCTCCCGCCTGCACCTCCAGCATGCTCTCCACCACCCAGTTCACCGTGCAGATCAGTAAGAAGAAGGTCGTAAGCGCATCGCGATGGCCTCGGGCCAGCAGCGGTACGAACACCGTGGCAAGGATCAGCAATGCACCAGGTGTGCCCAGGCAGGCCGCGGTCTGCAGGAACTGATCGTGTGCGTTCAGGCGGTGTTCTGTGGCCGTCGAATAATCATGGGCCATGTAGTCCTGTACCAGTTCATCCTTGATGTCGCCCGTGCCTGTACCGCACATCGGTCGCTCCTTGAACAGCCGCCACGCTGAATCCCAGGTGAGCCAACGCACCTCACTGCTGGTCTGGGCCTTCGCATCATGATCGCGCTCGGTAGCCGCACGTAAGACCTCCTGCACACGGTCCAATGCGTATCGGGACGTGCCTATCAAAACAACCAATCCGATGAGCGAAATGCCCATCATGCCGACCAGCGTTCGGCGTAACGTGCGATCGGCCCATCGCAACGCCAGGAGAACGGGAAGCAGGACCAGGAGAAGCAGCCAACCGACCTTGCTGCCGCACAGCACCACTCCCACACAAAGAACCACGAGTCCGGACCGGAACAGCCACAACGGCAATGACCGCGGAAGCGAAAGCAGGCACCACGCGACCAGGCCGGTCACCAGGTACATGGCGAAATAGCTCGGGTGCAGGAACAGTGACCACGGCGAACTGAACACCTGCTGACCCGCATCCGCTCCCCCGTTCCGCGCGATGCGGATGATAGCCGCCGCGATGCACAACAGCACCGCCAGCATGTTGGCAACACTGAAGAGGAAGACCAACGGCTCCCGCCCGAACCACCACTTCCGGCCGATCCAAAGCGAGACAGCAGGGAACAACAGCAACGGTGCCTTGATGCCGAGATCGAAAAGACCGAAATCGACATTGGTGCTCCACGCCATGCCGATCACGTGCAAGAGGTACAGGCCGATCGCGTAAGGAAGCGGGCTCCACCAGGAACCCTTGATGGTGCGCTCCCGGTCATGGCGATGATGCCAGGCCAGGGCGATGAAACCGCCGGCCGCCGCCAATGGCAGCAGTGTCGGTGCGAGCGGGAAACACGCTGCGGAAAAGAGCAGCAATGCCGACGCCACAGGACCATGGACCTGCGCAAGCTCACGAAAAGCCTCGCGGACACCACGCGCGCCTGATCCTGGCGTGTTCATGGTGAACCGGTCCTAGTTGGCTGGATGGCCAGCAGTTCCTCCCATAAGCGCTCATTGATCCGTGTACGGTCGAAGCGTTCCTGGGCGTAACGAAGGCCATTGGCGCCGTGTTCGCGCATGAGCGCGCGGTCCCCGGCATAGCGCATCGCCTGTCGCGCGAGATCCGCTGGATCCTCCGGGACAAAGGCCAGCCCAGCCCGGCCCTCGGTGATGAACAGGTCGCGCGCCTCTCCCTCAACGCCCAGCAAGAGCGGCTTTCCCAGCGCCAGCGCCTCGAAGATCTTGCTGGGAATGGCGCCCTTGAAGAGATCGTTCTTCCGCAGCGGGACCACAACGCCATCCACCGTACGTAGAAGACCGATGAGCTCTGCACGGGGCATCCTGTCCACGAAGTGCACGTTCACCGGGTCCGACCGCATCTTCAATGCCCGCAAGCGCTCCCGCTCAGGACCATCCCCGACGAGCAGGAAGTGGATGTTCTTTCCACGGAGTTCATGCGCAGCCTCGATCACCACATCCAGTCCCTGCGCGTGCCCGATGATCCCCGCGTACGCGAAGACGACGGCTTCCTCATCGACGCCCAGTGCGTTCAGTTTCGACCGGTCAGGCGGTCCTTGCGATGCAACGGTCATCGCTGCGAAGTCGACGCCATTGGGGATCCAGCGCACGCGCTTACCCGGGCAACGGCGTGTGATGTCGCGCACGATGCCCTGGGTTTGTCCGGTGATCAGTGCCGAGCGGCGGTAACACCGCATCTCGAGACGCGTGCTCAACCCGATCATCGCTTTGTTGGTGACCAGGCCCAATTGCACCGCGCTTTCGGGCCATAGATCGCTCACGTTGAAGACGAGCTTCGCCCGCTTCGCGCGGGCGAGCAGCATGGCGGTGATGCCGAGGAACAAGGGCGGGGATTCAACGAAGAGCACGTCGCTCCGACGCGTATGCAGCAGGCCGATCACCAGCGAACTGAAGACGAACGAGAAGTAGTTGCACAGGCGCCAGATGATACCGCGCTTCACCGTCACCAGCAGCCAGGCGCGGATCACCCGCAGACCGTCCATCCGCTCTTCCATCTTCCAGCGTCCCCGGTAACCCGCGTGCACCCGCATCTCCGGATAGTTCGGCATCGCCGTGAGCACCGTGACATCGGCACCCTTCGCTCTCAGAGCCATGGCCGTGGCGTGGATGCGGTTCTGCGGCGCACCTACCTCTGGGGGGAAATACTGGGTCAGGAATATCACCCTCATCGCGCGCGGTGTTGCAGAAGCTCTTCATACACGGCCATACAAACACCATCATGCCAACGGCGATCGAAGCTGGCGACCACCCGCTCTCTTCCGGCTGCTCCCATCCGTTCGCGCTGTGAGGCATCGTCCACGAGACGCCCTATGGCTTCCGCCGAGGCTTGAACGTCATCCGGTGCAACGAGCAGGCCGGTGACCTCCTGCACGACCAGCTCCGGTAGACCGCCTACATGCGTGGCCACGACCGGCCTGGCGGTGGCCATGGATTCCAGAACACTGACGCCGTAGCTCTCACTGGCTGAAAGGTTCGCGAACACATCGATCATCGCATGGTGCTCAGCCACGCGATCCGGCGAGAGTCGGCCGGTGAAATGGACCCGACCCGTGATGCCTAGCTGTTTGCACTGGTCTTCCAATTCCTGACGCAAACTGCCATCGCCACAAACGAGGAGACCCAAGGCCTTTGTCGAACGTGATCGCACGATCTCGGCGAACGCGTCGAGCAGTACTTCGATCCGATACACGGGCTCAAGGCTCTTGATCGTCCCAATGACCAGTGTTCCCGCTTCGAAATACGGGCATGAAGCGCGGTACGGATGGAATTGGACCGTGTCCACGCCGAAGGGCGCGCGTGTGACCGGCGTACGTGTGAGCCGGGAGACGGCCTGCTCCAATGCCCCGCTGATCACCAGGATCCGTTGACCTCGATCAAGTACCCACATGAGCATCCGACGATGCAAAGGGCTTTTCCCCGGGAAAAGCAGGACATCCGAACCCCATGCGGAGATGACCAGCGGTCGGTGACCGCACAAGGCACCCAGAAGACCATAGCTCGTGGCGTAGTGCGCATGAACGATGTCAGGCCTGTAAGCCTTCAACTCGCGACGCAAAGCCGGTAGAGCGAGCAGGTAGCGCAGTTTACCGATGTCACCACCCGGTGCGGCCTTGCCGAAGTGTGCGATCCGGATCCCTGGTCCATAGCTTTGGTTATCAGCACCGCCGTTCAAGGTGAATATGCGCTGCTCCACCCCGCGCTCGCTCAAGGCCTTGACCACGCGCCGCAGGTGGGGTGAAGCGGCATCACCTAGATGGAGCGTGCGCATCGATCGGCGAATATCGCGACAAGCAGATGGCCATTGCGGCCAGCAGATGGATCGGCAGGAAGTAGATCATGCTGCTCGGCATCACGCCCACGGGGACAAGTACGACCATGGCCACAAGTGCGGCCATGAGCTGGTCCCGGGCCTCTCCGGATGCCCTGCGCATGGTAGTGAAGAGTGTCCGGACGATACCTCCCCACCAAGCGAGGTATAGGACCAGCATGAACGACCCGCCCTCGACAGCCACCTGTAGCCACCAGCAATGCAGGTCGCTCACCGGGCGGCGTTCAATGGGCCAATGCGCACGGATGTAGGATCGGCTTCCACCAGCACCCAAGCCGACCAGCGGATGTTCACTGACCGCACGAAGGCCCAGACGGAACAACTCCTTCCGAGCACCGGCGCTTCCGTCGGTCAGACCCAGGTCGCCAAGGGTCCGCAACTGTACGGTATCCAGGTCGGCGCCCACCATCATCCGGCTGAAGACCTGTGTTTCCCGCACCTTCTTCCAAGCATGGTAGCGCGGAGAGAAGCCGTTCGTAGAGACCAGCACCATCACGCAGATCACCGTGCACGCCAGCCATCTCCTTCCCTTCCACACGAGGAGTACAGCCACCATGGCCACCAACAGCCCAGCCCAGCCGAGCCGTGCCCCGCTGGACACGATGATCCAACCGGTAAGGCCCGTGGCCACAAGCCACACCCACCAGCGCCTGGCCATGAAGAAGAAGGGAAGCACCAGGAGCACCAAGGCGGCGAGGTCGTTCTCGTTCCAATGGAACCCGGTCGGAGAGCTCGCCAGATAGTCAGCGGAGCCCTCCTCCACCAGCAGCGCAGCGACGTCGGAAGGCCGGCCGAAGAGTGCAGCGTGCTCAGCCAGCCTGGATATCGGCCAGCGCAGTGGCGTGAGCACTTCAAGGACAGCAACAACGACCTCGATCACAATGGCCGCGCACGCGGAATGGAGCGCCGTCCGCAGCAGTGGTCCATCCTTTATCAGTAAGAGCAGTGCCAGGATCAAGGCGAACCCCAGCGACCAATAGATCACGGCCAGCAAGCCTTCGCGGAGGTCAGGGGCCCACAAAAGGCTTGCGCACCACCACGCCAGGGACAGCCCCATGAAGAGAAGTGTACCGCGTGATCCGCGCAGCCCGGCGATGATCCCCGACGCGCCATCCGTGAAAAGCAGCCAGACCCAGCAGGTGGCCAATACGAGATGGAAGAGATAGACCGGCCCATAGCCCAAACCGGGACCACACATCGCGCAGAAGACCAGCGCAGCCGTTGCCCAATGCCGTTGCCGCTCAGCGTTGATCATCCGGAGGCTGGTTGGTCGGGTGCGACAGATCGTTCAGGACGGCCTCCGTATCGCGCCAGGTAAGCGCAGCGAGCACAGCCAGCGCGAGCGGCACCATGGCGAGCAGGAAAACCGTCTCCGGCCATAGGAACACGTAGATCGCGGCTGCGGCCAGGAACAGGCCCAGGGCGATAATGATGTTGCGGCTGTTGCGCGCCTTCTCGTGGTACGCGTCGAGCACACTGCGCATGGAGATGTAGGCCGCATAGAACACCGCGCCGATGAACAAGACACGGCTGGGCAGCACCAGATCACTGAGACCCTCACCCAGGTACATGCGGAGCAGTGGGCCGGCCAAGGGCTGGAAGATGATCACGGCGATGCACGCCAGACCCACGACCAGGGTCCGCGTGCGACGCGTATCCCGCACGACCCGGGCATGGTCCCCGCGCGCCAGGTCCCTGGCAACCGCAGGCAACATCAGCAAGCTCACAGGAGCGAACAGCGCTCCGGTCATATTGAGCAGGGTGAGTCCGAACGCGCAACGCCCGCCCTCCTGGATGCCGGCCACATGATTGATGAAGAACACCGGAAGTGCAAGCAACGCCCCGAAGGCGAGATCACCAGGGACCCGCGGAGTGCCATAGCGCAGGAGTTGCCACAAGGCGGCTCTATCGATACGGCTCGCTGTGCGATATCGTAATGCCAGCCAGACGAACGGCAGTACCGTTGTCACGCTCCAGGTCAGGGCCATCCAGCGCATGACACCGGCCAGGTCATCCGCCAGCAGGAAAGCGACCAAGGGGACCACTCCCAGATTGAACGCTTGCAGAACGTTGGCGGGAAGCATCCGGTGCGAACCGCGCCAATAGCCGTAGACCACCGAGTGCATCATCAGACCAGGCAGCATCCACCCCATGTCGGGTACCAGTTCATCATGGGCGTGATCGCCGAAGACGATGAACCCCAGCAACGACTTGAAGGTCCAGGTGATCGCCACAACGAGCCCACCCACCACGAGCACCAATAGACCTGCGTTCCAGGTAAAGCACCAGCGCTCTTCATCCGTGGCCGCCATCGCACCGAACCTGATCAACGCGACGGCGAGGCCGAACATGAGCAGAGGTATCACGAAGGACACCGTTCGCCGGACGACCGCATAGATCTCGAAACCCGCGCTACCCAATTCGTGGGCCGCGAAGTTGTACGCGAGCACGGTACCAACGAGGACCGTTCCCTCAGCGGCGTAGGTGACCAAATGGTCACGGCCTTTCGGGGTGCTGAACAAGCCTTGCAGGATGGTGGACAGCCCGGGGATACCCATGACGCGTCAGACCGGTCCGGGTTCAGCGCTCCTGTGGAACACCACGCCACGCAGGTGATCGAGCACTTCGGCCGCGTTGGCCCGCATGTCACCGTGCAACGGTACCACGCGCGCCTCAGCGGTACGCCACCACAGATGCTCGCGCACCTGTTCGTCCGTGCAGATGATGCCAGCGGCGAAGAAGGCCGCGATCTGGGAGAACAGGCCCCCGACGAACGGCCGCGCAACACCCGGCAGCCCGCGCCGGTCGAGGTCGTTGCCCATGAATGTCACCACCACCGGCAACGGACTGCTGATCACGGTCCACAGGGCGGCCACCGATCCGAAGTGGACGTGGACCACATCCGGGCGCTGCAGGCGCAGCGCCTTGTGCAGTCTCCTCCTGGAACGCAGCAGTTCGATCGGCGAGGTGCGGCTCTCCAGATGGAAGAAGGATACCTGGGCGCCGTGATCCTTGAACGCTCGGGCCTGTTGTTTCGAGTCGCCGAACTCCTCACCGCTCTCAGCGTCCGGGATCACGACGAGCACATTGATGTCCGTCGTACCCAGGCGCGCGCGTCGGATGAGTTCGCTGCGGACGTACCGGACGTCTCGCCAGGTAGCCCAGCCCAGGTACCCGAGCGCGACGATCATCACGGCACCCATGGTGAACCACGGGGTGCGGATGGACAGGTGGATGAACCCACCGAACAACAGCAACGCCAAGGCCACCACCAGGTTCACACCATTACGAGGGGTCTGGTAGTAGGCATCCAGCACGCTCCGCATGCCATTGAAGAAGGCGAAGGGCAGGCCGGCCAGGAAGACCAGGCGACAGGTCAGGACAAGGTCATCCGAAGCTTCGCCGAGGTAGATGCGCAGGAAAGGCGAAGCCAGAAGCTCGAAACCGCCCACCAGAGCGATGGAGGCCGCCGCCACGATGCGCGTCATCTGGCCCACCCGCGCTTCCAGCCCCGCGTGATCACCACTGGACAGTTGTGCGCTCGCCGCAGGGAGCAGCAGCAATGCCACGGGACTGAACACGGCGGCGGCGAGGTTCAGCAGCGTGCAACCGAAGGCGTGATCGGCGGCCAGGTCTGGGAACGTTCGGACCACTATGAACACCGGCACCGTGAGCAAAGCGCCCAGCGCGATATCACCTGGTACCCGTGGCAGCCCAAAGCGCAGGATCTCGGCCCGCTCCCGTTTGCTCGACCCGATCCCACCAGCCAGCATATCCGGCATGATCGACCCGATCGCTGTGCCACACCAGGCCAGACCTGTTGCCCACAGGACGAAACGAAGATCATCGAACACCACGAACGACAGGCACGGCCAGACAGCCAGGTTGAGCAACTGGATCGTGTTCGCCAGCGTGACCCGTCCGCTACCGCGCAGGTAGCCATAGGCCACGCCGTGCAGAGCGATGCCAAACGTCATCACCCCCATCGGAAGTGAGAGCGGGATCTCATCACGTGTGCCGAAGCACGTCCAGGAGATCCAACCGGGAGCAAGAAAACAACACACGCAGGCGATCAAGCCCAAAGGCCCTACCCATGACAAGGCACCCATCAGATACCTGCGTCGCGCTGCGTCCTCCCGCCCCATCGCGATGAAGCGGGTAAGGCCCACCATGGTGCCCATCAAGACCACGGGAAAGGCGAAAGCCACCGTGCGCCGAACGATCACGTAACGATCGAAATCGTGATCGCTGCTCGCCTTGGCCAGGCGGAAGACGAGCACCATGCCCAGCATGCTCAGGCCCTCCGTAGCGAAGGTGGCCAGCATATCGCGTCCCGCGGGACCGCGCAGCATCTGCGCCACCTTGCCGATCATTGCCGCGCGAAAATACCCCGTAGATACATGTGCCCAAGCGGCCGTGTGGGTATGGACCCATGACGTTGCGGACGGCCGGTGTTGTCGAACGGTGAACGCCCCCACGAAGGTGCCCTGAACGACTCTTGTTCCCATTGACACATGGTCGCATGACCACATGGGCACATGCCCCCTCCTTCGGTCATCCCCCACTATTGCCGCTGAACACGATCCCCGATCGGCGGTGAAGGCGTGGCCGCTACATTCACGGCATCAACCCCGAATGATGGACTTCTTCCAATGGCACTGGTGGGCGGGCGTAGCCCTGATCCTGCTTATCGCCGAGATCTTCGTACCCGGCTTCTTCCTCCTATGCCTGGGTATCGGCTGCGCCGGCGCGAGCATCGCGGCGGCCGTCGGCCTCGGATCCGCCGTGCAACTCATCACGTTCAGCACGCTCGCCCTCCTCGCCTTTTTCACCATTCGTCCGCTCCTCATGAAGCGTTTCTGGAAGGACAACGGGGTGAAGACCAACGTGGACGCACTCGTCGGCCAGCGAGGCAAGGTGAGCCAGGATTTCGATCCAGGCCTGCGCCTCGGACGTGTCGCCGTTGGTGGCGACGATTGGCGCGCCGAATCCGTCAATGACAAACAGCTCCGCATCGGGGATCTCGTCGAGGTCGTCCGCGTGGAGAGCAACACGGTGATCGTGAGACCGCTGGATTGATACCAATGCACTTCACTCGTCCCATACCGGCCGACGCCTGCCCCTACCCGCACTGACACCACACCACCCCTTCCCATGACCCCAGGAACCATCATTCTCCTCCTTCTCGCCCTCTTCGTTGTTTTCATCATCGCCAAAGGGCTGCGGATCGTGCAGCAAAGTGAGGCCATGGTGATCGAGCGCCTCGGAAAATACCAGAAGACGCTCAGCGCGGGTATCAACGTGATCATCCCGATCGTGGATAAACCACGCGAGATCATTTTCCGGTTCACGCGTGATCTGCCCGACGGCAATAAGTACGTGCAGTTCGTGAAGAAGGAGCGCATCGACCTGCGCGAAACCGTGTATGACTTCCCCCGGCAGAACGTGATCACCAAGGACAACGTGATGACGGAGATCAATGCGCTGCTGTATTTCCAGATCATGGACCCGGTGAAGGCCATGTACGAGATCGAGAACCTGCCGCTCGCGATCGAGAAGCTTACCCAAACAACGCTGCGTAACGTGATCGGTGAACTGGACCTGGACGAGTGTCTTACCAGCCGCGACACCATCAATATGAAGCTGCGCACCATCCTGGACGAGGCCAGCAACAAGTGGGGCGTGAAGGTGAACCGCGTGGAACTGCAGGACATCAACCCGCCGCGCGACATCCGCGAGGCGATGGAAAAGCAGATGCGCGCCGAACGCGACCGCCGCGCCCAGATCATCGATGCCGAGGGCAGCAAACGCGCCGCCGTGCTTCAGGCCGAGGGTGTTCAACAATCGCAGATCACCACGGCCGAGGGTCAGAAGCAGAGCCAGATCCTGGAAGCCGAGGGTGACGCCCAATCGCGCATCCGCCGCGCCCAAGGTGAAGCCGAAGCCATCCGACTTGTGACACAGGCGATCCAAGGCACCAAGGCCGACCCAACGAACTACCTCATCGCCATGAAGTACCTGGAAACGCTGAGGGAGATGACCAGCGGCCAGAACAACAAGGTGATCTACATGCCCTATGAGGCTACCGGCGTGCTTAGCAGTGTGGGCGGCATCAAGGAGATGCTGGAGGCGAACAAGGCGCTGAACAGGTAGCCCCCCGCTCTCCCGCTCCTTAGTTCGGCTATCTGTTCCTCAATGACTTTCTCAGGGCGGCATCGAAGCTGGGTGTGGTTCATCGCAATTTGCATTACGCTGTCAGGCGTTGGTGCTTGGTACTATGGTGGACCATTGTGGAGGATTGCTGTCTATGCGTCCACGCTGTTGATACTTGTATTGGTGGTGGCCAAGTACTTCGTACGAAAACCATGTCCCGCGTGCGGTCATATGATGGATAATTTAAGGCAGAA
>CAZYPC010000088.1:5589-18500 GCA_964649165.1 uncultured Chryseobacterium sp. | reverse complement strand
CCGCTCCACGTTCCGCCGGAAGGGGAGCCAACGAGGGCGATGTCGGCCGCATCAACGCATACAGGTCCGTAGGTACCGCAGGTCACGACCGGCAGCGGGTTCACCGTGATGGTGGTCGAGCAGCTCGCGCTGCAACCGTTGCCATCGGTATAGCTGTAAGTGACGGACTGGGTACCTGCGCTCGGGTCGAAGCTGTCGCCGGTCACACCGGTACCGCTCCAGGTTCCACCCGCAGGCGAACCAACGAGGGCGATGTCGGCCGCATCAATGCATACAGGTCCGTAGGTGCCGCAGTTCACGACGGGTAGCGGGTTCACCGTGATGGTGGTCGAGCAACTGCTGGTACACCCGTTACCATCTGTAAAGGTGTAGGTGACGGACTGGGTACCCGCGCTCGGGTCGAAGCTGTCGCCGGTCACACCGGTACCGCTCCAGGTTCCACCCGCAGGCGAACCAACGAGGGCGATGTCGGCCGCATCAACGCATACGGGTCCGTAGGTACCGCAGGTCACGACCGGCAGCGCATTCACCGTTATGGTAAAGGTGCAGGAGTTGCTGCAGCCGTTGCCATCGGTGTAGCTGTAACTGATCGTGTGCGTGCCAACTCCAGCCGTCGCCGGGCTGAAGTTGTTCGTACTCACGCCCGGGCCGCTGTACGTGCCACCCGAAGGCGTCGCACCGGTGAGCCCGTAAGGCGCCACGCTGATGCACACGCTGCTGTTGGCCGGGCAGTTCACCACGGGCAGGGCATTCACCGTGATGGTGAACGTGCAAGGCGCATTGCTGCAACCATTGCCATCGGTGTAGTGGTAGTTGATGGTGTGAGTGCCCACTCCTGCCGTTGCCGGACTGAAGTTGCCACCGCTCACGCCCGGGCCACTATAGGTGCCACCGGCAGGGGTTGCGCCCGTGAGGGCGTAAGGGGGCGTATCGATGCACACGCTGCTGTTGGCAGGGCAGTTGATCGTGGGTAGCGGGTTCACCGTGATGGTGAAGGTGCACGAGTTCGTGCAACCGTTTCCATCCGTGTAGCTGTAGGTTATGGTGTGCGTGCCGATGCCCGCCGCAGACGGGTTGAAATTGTCGCCGCTGACGCCTGGACCCGTGAACGTCCCGCCGCTCGGGCTCTCACCGCTGCCACCCAGGAAGTACGTGGGCGTGTTGACGCACACGCTGCTGTTCGCTGGGCAGGTCATCGTGGGCAAGGGGTTCACCGTTACCTGGCGAGTGGCCGTGTTGGAACAGATGCCGTTGTTGTATGTGACGGTGTAGGTGGTCGTGGTGCCGGGAGAGACCGAGATGGCCGCAGTGGTCGCTCCGCCTGGGCTCCATGTATAGGTGTTCGCCGTGGGAAGCACATTCACGAAGGTCTGCGCGATGTTCTGCGCCGCCGCATCATCGATGAGCGCGCCGCTCGCTCCTGCGTAGAGCATGTAGTAGAAGCGCGTCACACCGCTGATGCCGGTAATGTTCTGCTGTGAATCATCCGTGGTGGTACCGATGGTCTGCGCCGCGCTGTTCGGTGTCGGGATGAGGAAAAGCTGGTTGATGGAGGGGTCGGTGGCGTTGTACACGCGCTTCAAGAGGCCGGTGTAAGTCACCCCGTTCGCGCTTACCGTGAAGCTGGTGGTGTTCTGCAAGCCTTGGCCATCCGCGCCGTTGTTGCCGGTGATGCTCAACGAGGTCAGCCCGTTGATGTCGCCCGCCCAGATGAAGAGTGAGGCATTCCCGCCGCTCGCGGCAAAGTACCGGGTGAAGTACTGGCCTCCCGACCCGAAGGATGCGCTCGAAAGGACCGCATTGTCCGAGTAAGTGATCTGCGATGCGAGGTTAGTATTGATGAAGTTCCCCCCATCGTACATGTCGAGCCCACCATCCGAGATGCTGCTCCCGTTCACTCCATTGGTCCCATCCATGGCGAAACCATAAGGGGTAGGCACGGAGGCCTGCAATAGCGCGCTCTGACCGTTGATGGCCGCGAGGACACCGGCCAGTGCGTCCGACGGCGCTCCTGTGGCCGTGAGTGTCGCGGATCCGCCAGCGCAGATCGTGGAGGTCGCCGGCGCGATGCTCACCGTCGGCGGGGTGTTCACTACCACCGTCACCGCATAGCAGGTCGTAGTATTGCAGGTGCCGCTGTAACGGACGTAGTAGGTCGTTGTGGTGGAAGGTGATACGCTGACCGATGGACCGGTACCTGCTGAGGTGCCACCGCACGATCCTGTGAACCACTGGACGGTCGCGCCTGTGCCGAGTGTTCCACCCGTGGCGGTAAGGGTGGTGCTGCCACCCGTGCAAATGCTCGTTGTTCCGCTCACACCCGTCGGAGCCACCGAAGGAATGAACGGGCTGGCCGTTACGTTGAGCTGGAGGTTGCCGGTCGCGCTGCTGCTGAAGTAGCTCCCAACGGTGATGTAGTAGACGGTTCCTGCGGTCGCTGTCCAGGACACCCCGGCGTAGTTGCTCGTACACCCGGCTCCATTGTCGTCGTTGCAGATCACCTGGGTGAAGCTGCCGCAGGAGCCCGTGTATACCGCGATCTCGTCGTCGAAATTGGTACTGCCCGTGCAGGTGATGGCGGTCATCGTGCCACAGATGCCCGTCACGGTCCACCAGACGTTCTTGTAGGGACCGTCACAGGTGGACAAGGTCGAGTAGTCATCCGTGGCCAGGGCGTTGGGGATAACAGCGCTCGTGTACGGGAGCGATGCGATGGCGATGGCGCTCGCGCAATTGTCGTTGGAGGGAGCTCCTGCCGCCGTGGTGAAGCTCCAGTTCGTGCACCCCGTTGCCGCTCCGACCGCGTTGCGCGGAACGATGCGCCAGTAGTAGGTGGTGGTGCCGGACAGCGCTCCCGTCGCGTACGTGGTACCCGCCTGATTCCCGGAGACAAGTGTGGGTGCCGGAGTGGTGGTGCCGAAATACACGTCGTAGCCCGTGGCTCCAGCAACGGCGGGCCAGCTCAAGGTTGTTCCGGTCGCGGCGATGCCCGTCGCTCCGTTCGTCGGCGCGGTCGGAGCACCGGGACATGATGGCGGTGATGTGATCGACCATTGCAGGGTGAAAGTGCCCGTGCCCCCTGCGGTGAACGCGTCCTGTACGTACCAGACGGTCTGTGTGGAACCCGTGTTGTTCAGCCAGGTCGTTTGGGCCAGGGCATCGTTGTCCCAGCATTGGATCGTGGTGGTGCCGGGACAGGTGGCACCATAACCCACGTATTCATACTCGTCGTAGTTGTTGGCGCTTTCTCCGATGGTCAACTGTGATCCGTTCGGTACGCTGATGAAGAAGATCCGGTCTGGCGCGCCCGTGCGGCAGATGGAAATGTCCTCCGTATACCCCACGGTCGTAGCGCTGTAGGGGCTGGTCAACAAGGACAGGTCTTGGGCGTTGGCGCAGTTCTCACCCGGTAATGCTGCGGGACAGTTCAGCGTGAAGGTCACGCTGCCACCGATGGACGATTCAGGATCGAGCAAGAAGTAATAAGCTGTCCCGGCCGTGAGGGCTATGTTCACGTTCGCGTTGCCGACGTTGCCGTTGCTGATGTCATCGATGCAGGTCCATCCTGTGCCGCTGCACCCCCCGGAAGCCACCTTGTAGAAATAGTCGATGTAGCCGAAGCTGGTCGGCTGGGAGATCGTGTAGTTGCCGGTGACCGATGGAGTATAGGAGTAGATCTTCTCCACTCCAGGGGTCGAGAAACCGCAGGTCGCAGAAGGCGGATTATACACTCCACTGCCTGCAGCGAATGTCGGGGAGTTGGCCACCCCGCACGTCAAAGCGGTGATGGAGGAACAGGGATCCCCTGGTGCCGTGAAAACGATCTTCACCTGCCCTGCTCCACCGGCGCCCCCAGCGAATGAACCTGTCCAACAATTGGCTCCCCCACCACCTCCACCAGGTACCGAACCGGCGGGTCCTGCCAAATTCGATGTGGTGTTGCAATTCGCGTTGTCCCCACCATTGCCACCAGGATATGTGCCGGTTCCACCCGTTCCAACAGCGGCACAGGTTGATGCAGGAGAAGTGCCGTTCCCGGTGGAACCGCCAGCCCCGCCGCCAGTTCCGGTGATCCCGGTCGAAGAACTTGTGCCATCATTCCCGGCGCTGCCAGCCCCGCCGCTCCGAACAGAAACTCCCGTTCCTGTTCCTGTGGAACTACCTGCACCTCCTGCGTGCGTACCTCCTCCCCCCCCTGAGGCTGCTCCACCGGATCCGCCACCGGCAGTCCATGTTCCGGCCGGGCCTGTGAATGTCGTAGTACCTCCTGCCCCGCCGGCTGTCGTTCCATTGGCACCTCCTATGCCGCCCGCACCAATGGTCGTAACCGTGTAAGTAGTACCAGCGGTCACAGAGAACGTAGCGGATGCGCAGGCGCCGCCCCCCCCGCCGCCGCCATTTGCGAACCATGTTCCCGTGTTGCTGCCTCCGGCCCCGCCACCACCGCCCCACACATATACAGTCGCGGATGTAACCCCGGCGGGTACTACCCAAGTATTGCCCGATGTGCTAAGCGTGACCACGGTTTGGGCAAAGGCCGTAGTGCAACAGAATGCAGCGACCACCGCGATCGCCTTGGACACAAGAGTAACTGTCCTGCTCATGAAAGTAGGGTTGGGAAAGAGGTTCAGAACCGCCGGTTGGGAGCGCCCGGCGCGGGTTTCAGTAGGCCAGCAATTTAGACGAATGCCCTGTACTGACAAGACGTTGTTGGTAATTCGCACAACAGGGCGGCCGCTCCACACGATGCCGTGGGAGAGAACCTTGACAAGTCAGGGGGAACGCCTTCGATGATGTGCTAGCGAACTGCCCCTCAGGGCAATTGCTCCGTCCGTGTGGCGTTCGGGACCGTGCTGCCCACAGAAAGAAGCACGGGGTCACGGTCGTTCCCAGCACCGGTGTACCGCACCGAGCCGTTCAAACGGACATCCTCGATGTAGTAGCCGACGACCGTGGCATTGGGCGTGCTGCTGCCGACCCGGGTGAGTATGGGGTCGCGGTCATTGCCTGTGCCGGTGTACTTGATGAGGTTGTTGCCCGTGGTATTGCCCATCCACAGCGCCCGCACGGATCCGATGGTGTTCTGTGCGGTCGTTCCGTAGGTGGCCATGCTGGTGCCTTTGAAGTTGACCGTGGCGGCCGTGCCGCTCAAGGCTACCGATGTGCCGGTCATCGCACCGAGGTGGTTCCGGTGCCGCACGGCCACATGGTAGTTGCCCGCTCCGACGTTGAACGTCAGCGGTGAGCTGCCGTCAGTTGCTGTCACGTCACCGTCCCGTTGCACTAGGCCCTGTCGTGTGGCCAGAATGGTCGTAGGGGTGGTAGAGGAGCGTAGTTCAACCCTTACCCAATCCACGATCGCATTCGCACCGGTAACGTTCAACACGGACTGCGCGACCGTTTCACCACCGCCCCCGGCGACCTGGACGTAGCCCAAGGCGGAGTATGGTTCGGTCAGGGGGATGAGCCCTCCGGACCGTAACCCGTCCGTCATCTGACCGCTGGCCTGGTCATAGGGTCCCTCCAGTAGCATGTCCACGTTCACGGAAACGCTGGCGCTGGCGGGCGCAGTGGCCTGAGCGCCAAGAGAGAGGTTCCACCACGACCCGCTCGCTGTGGTCTCGATCTTCGCCGCACGTACCATGTACTGGGTACCGGCCGCATAGGCCTGCGTGCTGTTGAAGCTCGTACCTGTGACAAGGTTGGTGTTCACGCGGGACGGTACGCCGTTCGCGTCGAACTTGTAGATGTGATAGCCTGCGGGCGATCCGCTCGCCGCGGTCCAATTGAATGCTGCATTACCTCCGTTGTTCGTCACTGCCAGGTTGGAAGGCATCGCCACGTTGAGCATCCGCAGGGCCGGATCGCCAAGCAAGGCGAGCGCGGAACGCGGGGCCGGGTTCAGCTCGAAGCCGCTCTGAGGCACATAAAGCGACACATTGTTCATCGTCAACCGCGTGCAATGTCCCGTGCTCAACCCCATGCTCATCGGATGGAACCACCAATTCGGGGAACCCGCGTAGACCGAGGTGAGCGCATCACCGCTGCCGAGCACGGCCCGCACCACGTTGTTGCGGGTGTTCCAATCACCCGTGTAGCTGCCGAAGGACATGTTGAAGACGCCGCCCCAGGAGGAATTCACGAGCCCGGTCGTGGACATCACCTTGTCCGTGTAGTAGAAGACCAATACGCCGTTGTCGTTCTCGATCAGGCCGCCACCGCTCCCATAGGTCCACAGGTAGCTCTGTCCGTTCACCAGGTCCTGCAGGACACTGCTGGAATTGTAGGCCACCTCCGTGAGGTTCGCCGCACCCACGGCCGTGGGCATGCTGATCCACCCGCTGCCGGCGCTCGGCGTGGTGAGGTCCTCCAGATGATCGCGCATGATCGCGCGCACCTGCGGGGTGAACCCTTTCACCCGGAAATTGTGCGCCTTGGTCAGGTAGTTGGCGAGCAGTTGTGTTTCGGAGGAGGGGAATGCCGGCATATCGTACATGTCCACACGGCCCACTCCGAGTTCGACCGTGTTCGGAGGGCTGTCCTGATCGAACTTGCCGTCACCCGGAACATTGCTCACCCAGGTCCAGCTGGAAACGTGGTTCACCGTATTGTCGGTCCACGTCCCGTTCAGTTCACCGTAGTACCCGTCGCATCCCCAGGCGCCCTGGTGCTGGTCCGTGTGGCCGTCCGGGGCGATGTCCCCGCTGGCGGGCACGGCCACATGCCCGATGATGTATACGGTCTTCACATTGGTGGGGTCCGCGTTGTAGTCGGCGATCACCAGGTTGCGAACGGCGGATACGCCGGTGCCGTTGGCCACATCATGGCGGATGACCACCCAGCCGTCCGCTTTCAGGTCGTTCTGCAACTGGGTGAGTTGCGTGGTGAGCCCGGCCGCCACGTTGGCCGCCACAAGCAGAACGATCTTCCCCTGGTACTCCGTGGCCGGCACTTCGATACCGGAACAGATGTATCCGTATCCGGTTCCGGCAGCTGCCGTACGCACTACCTTGTACTCGTAGAGCGTGTTCAACGCCACCGTGTTGTCCTGCCAGGTGTTGGTGGTGCCGTTGGTCGTGCCCACACTGCTGCCCCAGGATGTCGCGGTGTGGGACTTCCGGTAGATCGTATACCCGGTGGCCCCGCTGAAGGCGGGCCAGCTCAGCGTTACGCGCGCAGGTGAGGATTGCACGGCGGCCGAAAGTTGCACGCTCGCGACTTCCGAAACGCTCGTTTGCGGATACAGTGGAGCGAAGAAGAGGACGATGGCCAGGGAGGCGCAGGTGTTCCTGAGTGTCGCGTTGACGATCATGTGGCAGGCGCTGAACCGACGCGGTGTGTCGAAGTTAGCCGCGCCAGCGATCGGTGCGTTGTGGTCCGGAACGAAGAAGGGCGACCGTTCGCGACGGTCGCCCTCCTTCATCTGAGAGAACGGATCAGGGCAACTGCTGGGTGCGCACGTTGTTGGGGGTGGTGCTGCCCACGTTCACCAGGATCGGATCGCGGTCGTTCGATGAACCGGTGTACTTGGCCACGCCGTCCATGTTCACGTCCTCGATGAAGTAGCCCGCCACCGTGTTGTTCGGTGTGGTGCTGCCGACCTTCACCAGGATCGGATCGCGGTCGTTGTTCGTGCCGGTGTATTTCAGATCGGTATCCCGACGCGCGTTCCCGGCCCAGAGTGCTTGCACCGTTCCCACCGTCTTGGTGGCCGCCGTGCCGAAGGTGCTGGTGGTGTTGAGGCTGAAATCGACAAGCCCTGGTGTGCTGGAAAGGCTTACCGCAGCGATCGTCATTACACCGAGGTGGTTGCGATGCCGGAGCGCTACGTAGTAGTTGCCGGCAGCCAACCCGGCGAACGCCAGCGGCGAAGTGCCGTCCACGTCCACCACATCCCCATCGCGTTGCAACAGCCCGCAGCGGGTGCGCGTGATCACCGTGTTGTTCGCGGCACTCCGCAGTTCCACAAGCACCCAGTCAACGATGGCGTTGTTGCCCGTGACCGCCAGAACGGCCGGTGCCACCGTTTCGCCCCCGCCGGTCACCTGGGTGAAGCCGAGCGCGGTGTAGGGCTCGGTCGCTGGGATCAGTGAAGCGGAGCGCAGCGCATCGCCCATCTGGCCTGTGCCGGTGCTGTAAGGTCCTTCCAGGTACCCGCGCACGTTCACGTTCACGCCACCGGCGGAAACGCCCGCACACACGCAGTTGGCACCGTAGACGTCACCGGTCGTATTGGGATTGCCGTCGTTGCAGGCGGAACCGGGCAGCACGGTGCCTCCCGGAGTGCCGGCGCAATCCACGTTCAACAGTCGCAACCGGACGAAACGGAGACTTCCGGCATCTTCCAATGAACCGTCGCAGATCGTCAGGATCCAGTTCCCGTTGGGGTTCCCCGTGAAGCCGCTCAAGGATTGCTGCGGCGTGAAGATGCCTGCGACGTTCGGATCGGTCGGGCTGATGGAGCTGATCGGCTGGCCTCCGGTATCACGCAACTGCAGCACGATGCCCGGGCATCCGCCAGGGTTGCCGAAATTGCTCCCCTCCGCCTGGGCCGTCGGCACATTGGCGAACATCGTGCGCGTCTGGCCCGATGGTGAGGTGAGCTTCACTTGTATGTCGCCGCGGTAGGTGTGCGCGATGATCAGTTCAAGGCTCTGGAAATTCGTCTGGCCCGGGGCCGAGCCCAGTGTGGTGTTCAAGCCGCTCATGGCGATGGAGGCCTGCAACACGTTCCCGGTCGCACAGCCATTGTCCGGGATGGAAGGATACGGTGGGTCCAGTATGCACACGCCGTTGGTCATCGTGGTGCAGGTCGGCGTGGGGTTGAACGTGCCCAGCAGGTTCGTGCAACCCGCGTTGCCGCTGTGTGCTACGCTGAGGGTAACGGGAGTGCCCAACGTGAACGGACCGCAGACATAGCTGCCCGTGCCCACGCCGGTGTGCAAGGTGCCCCCAGGGCTGGCCGTGATGTTCGCGGAGGCCGCGGTGCCCAAGGAAGAAATGTTCACCGTGACGCTGAAGTTGTTCCCCGCACAATTCGACTCGACCGAAGCGGTCGCCACCGGTGAAAGGCAGACCGGAACGAAGCTCAACGACTCGCCACCGTTAGGCGCTTTCGCCACGGCGGTAGAGGTAAAGCGCATGGTATTGCTGTTCGCCGTGCCGGCCAGTGGCGCCAGCCAGGTCTCAGCTCCTGAGTTCACCTGCAGGTTCTTCACCTGTAGCGGGAAGGCGTTGCTGGTGCCGCGGAGGCCGACCTGAGGGAATTGGCTTTGCAGCACGTTCAGGTCGGTCACCGGGGAGTATTCGAAACGGATCGCGCCGGAGGTCAGATCGATCTTCACCTGGACCGTGAACCGCTCGATGCCGCCCGCCTGGCGTGAGACATCCCTCCACTGAACGATAAGATCCGCACCTATCTGTTGCCAGCGGATCTCCGGGGTGCCCGATGAGGCGTTCCGCAGGTTGGTCCCGAACGGGCTGATGGCTCCCAGGTACGCGCCCGTTCCGCTGATCGGCGTGTAGGTGGTGGCCGTCGCCGCGCTGCCCAACGTGATGAAGCCGTTGGTGGACACATGCATGTCCGAGTAGTAGTTGCCGTTGAAGAAGAACGTTGGTACCGTCGTGTACAGGATGGCGTCGTCGAATGTGCCGCTGGCGAGCAACTGGCCACCCGTGATCAGACCGAACGTGCGCTGTGCGGAGCTGCTGTTGTAGGTCGTGTTGATCTGGGCTATCGCGCCGACCGCCGGAACGGCGAATGCCAGCGAGAACAGGGTAGAGCGGAGCATCATGGTAGGAAAAAAGTTCTCGAAGATAGGCCAATGGCTACCCGGGCGCCAGCGATCCGCCCACAAACGAAAAACCCCCGGCCAACGCCGGGGGCTCTTCGCTAAATACTGGACCGCGCTTACTGGATGACCAGTCGCTCGGTGTAACGCTTCTCACCCGCTTGCAGGTTCACCAGGTAGAGACCGGGTGTGAGGTCCTGCTCGAAGGTCATGGCCGTCTTCAGGTAGCCGTCCTGCACCGGGAGGGTGCGTACCGAGACGAGCTTGCCATAGACGTCGGTGACTTCCACCAGCACGGTGCTCAGGGTGTTGTCGAAGCCGCTGAAGGCCACGTTCACCAGGGAACCGTCGTTGGGGTTCGGCCAGATGCTCAGCTGGGCGGGATCGGCGGAGATGCCGGTCTCAGGAGCCTCCGGCATCGCGCTGCCGCAAACGGCCGTACCGATGGTGATGTTGCAGACCGATCCGAAGGGGCAGTAGGTCGTTCCACCGTCGAAGGAGATGCGCACGCGCACCTGGTAGCAGTTGTTGTTCACCAGCGGGTTGGTCACGAAGCCCAGGCCCACGGAACGCGTGGCGACCGTGATGCGGCGCAGGTAACCCGACTTCACGAACTCGAACTGGTAGTTGGTGGCACCGGTGATCGCATCGCAGTAGATGGTGCTGGCCAGGGTGAGACCCGTAGCGCCGCAGGAGATCACCGGGTTGGCGGTCTGCGTCAGCTTGGTGGTGGCACACACGGGATCCATGCGGAAGCGGCATGCCGGACCCCACTCGCTGTACACACCGGCCACTTGCGTGCGGATCCGGATGTTCAGGTTCGTGTAGAACGGAATGGGCTGCGTAACGATGGAGCTCAGCCTGAGGTAGGCGCTGCGCTGATTGGCAGCGGGTCCGGTGACCGAGCCCGGAGCGGCATGGGTCTGCAGCACGCGGCGGCTGTACCCACCATCGGGGTTGAAGAACCAGAACTGGTAACCGCTGTTGGCGTTGTTCACACCGAACTGCGCGGTGACCGCCGTGTTGACCGTCGACTGGAGAATGTCGGTGGGTACCCAGTTGTTCTTGTCGCAGCTCGATGCCACGGGCACGTCCGTGCCGATCGGCACGCAGAAGCCCAGGTTGTTGGCGATCTGGCTGGTGGTGGTGAAGATGCCATCACCGCTGTTGTCGATGATGCGCTTGTTGCCGGCACCGGAGGCGCGCAGCACGTAACCACCGATCGGGCCGTTGGCCATGCCATCACCGGCGCTGTCGAACACACGCAGTTCGTAGCAACCGTTGGGCAGGCAGCAGTCCAGGGTGATCGTCTGGTTGTTCAGGTAACCGCTACCGGAGCACACCACCGTGGTGGTTCCGATGTTCACCACATCCCAGCTGGTCTGGCCGCCGTTGTTGTCGGTCACCAGGTCAAGCAGCACGGTGTTGAACGCGCAGGTCGGGATGATGCCCGTGCATGTGCAGCTCGCATCGATCACATCGTTGATCGTGTTCACGTTACCGTCGTTGCAGGGTGTGCCGATCACGCCCGGTACGTTGGGGCAGTTGTCATTGCAATCGGCGATGCCGTCGCTGTCCGTATCGGTGTCGGCCATGCCGCAACCGCACTGGCCGGGCACGATCTTGTTCGGATCGGTCGGGCAGGAGTCGATGCAGTCAGCCGTTCCGTCGGAGTCCGTGTCGGTATCAGCCACGCCGCAGCCGCACACACCCGGAGCGATCTTGTTGGGATCGTTCACGCAGCCGTCGTTGCAGTCAGCCGTGCCATCGCTGTCCGTATCGGTATCCGGGTTGCCGCAACCGCACTGGCCGGGAGCGATCTTGTTGGGATCGTTCGGGCAGCCGTCGAGGCAGTCCACCGTGCCGTCCAGGTCAGCATCCGCCGTCTCCACGTTCAGCGCCAGCGTGTTCGTGCTGGAGCAGCCAGCGGCGTTGGTCGCCGTCACCGTGTAAGTGGTGGAGCCCATCACCGCAGTGGCCATCGGATTGCACACCAACGGGTTGCTCAGGTAGGTCGTCGGGCTCCAGCTGAAGTTGATGCCGGCAGCGCAATTGTCCACACCGCCGCTGATCATCACCGTGTAGTCCTCCGTCTCACCATAGGTCGTCTGGGTTCCCGTGCAAGCGCTGGTACCAGGTGCACCGGCATAGGTGCAACGTACGCGCAGGCGCGTGTTGCCGTTGATCGCGCCGGCGGGTACCGTAAAGGTGCCCGTGTAGGTCGCCGGGTTCGTCCCTGCATAGGAGTTGAAGATCAACTCGGCCGGGTTGTCGAAGGTGCCGTTCTGGTCGTAGTCGATCCACAGGGCAGCTCCTTCCACGTCACCACCGGTGCTGATGGAGTAGCTATTGCCCGAGGAACCGGCCACCAACGCGCCCGTGGGGGTAGCGAAGTTGCTGTAGCCGTTCGAGCCGCTGAGGTTGTCGCAGCTGCTGGAAGCCACACCCGTACCGCGCACGATACCGCCAACGGTCACTTGCGTGATGGCATCCGGGAAGCTGCAGCCGTTGCTCAAGCTGGGCACGCAGTACGTGAACGAAGGCCCGATGATGGCCGCGAGTTGCGAGTTGCTACCCGGGCACACGGGGTTCGGAGTGCCGCTCATCGTCGGCGTGGCAGGCGTTGCACCTGTCGTGATGCTCGCCGTTGCCGTTCCTGTGCAGCCTGCCGCGTTGGTCACGGTCACCGTGTAGGTGGTGGCCGAAGCAGGTGTAGCGGTCACCGGGTTGCCCGTCGTGGCGCTGAGGCCGGCGGCAGGTGCCCATGAGTAGCTCACGCCACCGGAAGCGGTCAGCACGATGCCTGGACCAGGCGTGCAGTATACCGCGCTTGTGGGCGCAACACCAGCAACTACCGGGTCCGGGGTACCCGCGCATACGCAGAGCGCGCTGATCACATCGTTGATCGTGCAGGGATCGCCATCCGTGCAGGCATCACCTTGCTGACCAGCGAGGGTCGGGCAGTTGTCGTTGGCATCGCAGATACCATCGCTGTCGGTATCCTGGAAGGTACCGGCGCATACGCAACCGGCCGTGTACACATCGTTGATCGTGCAAACGTTACCGTCGTCGCAGGGGTCACCCGGAACGATGTTCGCCAGTGTGGGGCAGGGGTCGTTC
>CAZYPC010000088.1:0-5489 GCA_964649165.1 uncultured Chryseobacterium sp. | reverse complement strand
CACCCGGAACGATGTTCGCCAGTGTGGGGCAGGGGTCGTTCGCATCGCAAACGCCGTCGCTGTCCGTATCCTGGAAGGTACCGGCGCACACGCAGCCGGCCGTGTACACGTCGTTGATCGTGCAGACGTTGCTGTCGTCGCAGGGGTCACCCGGAACGATGTTCGCCAGTGTGGGGCAGGGGTCGTTCGCATCGCAAACGCCATCGCTGTCCGTATCCTGGAAGGTACCGGCGCACACGCAGCCGGCCGTGTACACGTCGTTGATCGTGCAGACGTTGCTGTCGTCGCAGGGGTCACCCGGAACGATGTTCGCCAGTGTGGGGCAGGGGTCGTTCGCATCGCAAACGCCATCGCTGTCCGTATCCTGGAAGGTACCGGCGCACACGCAGCCGGCCGTGTACACGTCGTTGATCGTGCAGACGTTGCTGTCGTCGCAGGGGTCACCCGGAACGATGTTCGCCAGTGTGGGGCAGGGGTCGTTCGCATCGCAAACGCCGTCGCTGTCCGTGTCTTGGAAGGTACCTGTGCATACGCAGGCGACGCTCCAGGTATCGTTGATCGTGCAGACGTTGGCGTCGTCGCAGGGCGTGCCCGGCAGGTCAGTGCCGTTCGGTACGCCCATGCAGTCAACCGGCTGGCCTACGCATACACAGGTCGCGTCGATCGCGTCCAGCGTCGTGTTCGGGTTGCCGTCGTCGCAGGCATCACCCTGCTGACCAGGAACGGTCGGGCAGTTGTCGTTGGCATCGCAGATACCATCGCTGTCCGTATCCTGGAAGGTACCGGCGCATACGCAACCGGCCGTGTACACGTCATTGATCGTGCAGACGTTGCTGTCGTCGCAGGGGTCACCCGGAACGATGTTCGCCAGTGTGGGGCAGGGGTCGTTCGCATCGCAAACGCCGTCGCTGTCCGTATCCTGGAAGGTACCGGCGCACACGCAGCCGGCCGTGTACACGTCGTTGATCGTGCAGACGTTGCTGTCGTCGCAGGGGTCACCCGGAACGATGTTCGCCAGTGTGGGGCAGGGGTCGTTCGCATCGCAAACGCCATCGCTGTCCGTATCCTGGAAGGTACCGGCGCAAACGCAGCCGGCCACCACGTCACCGATCGTACAGGCATCGCCGTCATCGCAGGGATCGCCGTTCACCAGGTTCGCCAGGTTCGGGCAGGGATCGTTGGCATCGCAGATACCATCGCTGTCCGCATCCTGGAAGGTGTGGCTCGCTACACCGGAAGCGCAAGCGTCCAGCGTGCAGGGGTCGCCATCGTTCACCAGCGGCGTTGTTACGTTCGCTGTGCCTTGGGCCACGCAGCCGGCAGCATTGGTCACCGTGACCGTGTAGGTGGTGCTGGTGTTCTCCGTCAGGATCGTGGCGGTCGGGTTGTAGATCGTCGCATCGTTCAGGTCGCCAGAAGGTGCCCAGGAGTAGCTGTACGCGCTGACACCACCGGTCACGTTCACCGTGTAGTCCTCGGCTTCGCCGTACGTGGCGGAGCGGCAGGGGTTCGGGGTGGCGTTGTTCCAGTCTACCATCACGCGCATGCGGGTGTTGCCATTGATGGCACCAGCCGGTACGGGGATGCTCACCGTGTGCGGGCCGGCGGTGCCTACGTTGGCAACCACCGTGAAGGCCTCGCCCAGATCGGTGAACACACCGTTCTGGTTCCAATCGAACCAGGCATAGATGTAGTCGTTCGCGTCCGGATCCATCGTCACGTTCAGGTTGTAGGCACTGCCGGCCGTTACGCTGGCCACTTGCGCCGTGTAGTTCACCGGTCCACCCGTGTTGCCTGCGCTGGTATTGTTGATGCCGGCGAAGGTGACGTTGGTGAGGAATTCATAGGTCACGTCCGTGAACGCACTGTTGCAATAGCCCGAAGGCCCTGGGATGTTCACCTGCAACTGCGAACCGCTGCCGGGGCAGACCGGGCTCACCGAGGTCGTGCTGGTGATCACCGGCATCGCGCCAAGCACGCTGATGGCCGTGGTGTTCGTGTTCACGCAACCGTTCGCATCCGTACCGGTCACCGTGTAGGTGGTGGTGGCGCTGGGGCTGGCGTTCACGCTGGCTCCGGTGGTGGCGCTGAGGCCGGCCGCCGGGCTCCATGCGTAGGTGCTCGCACCGCTCGCCGTGAGGGCGATCGCCGCATAGCCCGTGCAGTACGAGGAGGACGCAGCACCCGTGGTGCGGGTGTAGGCATAGTTGCCACTATTGTAGCCGGTCCACTGTACTTCGAAATAGATGTTCTCCGAGATCACGTGGCACACCCAGGTCTGGCCGACCATGCTTCCGGGCGCACAGCCGTTGGCCGTGTACAACGGAGCGTAAGTCAACGTATTCCAGTTCGCGATGCTGCCCACTGCCCATTCCGTGTTGCAGGGGCCGGTGTAGGCACAGCCCAGACCTCCACCCGGAGCACTCTGGCAAGCCGAGTTGTAGATCGGACCGCTAGCAGCGCGCGTAAGCACGCAGGAAGCGGACACGTTGTCCGTGCCCACGCCGCCCGTGTTGCTGAAGTTCAAGCTGCCCGATGTCCAGATGTTGCCCGGGTTCGGGGAAACGCTCACCGACGGCAGGGCGTTCACCGTTACGCTCACGCTGCCCGTGTTCACGTTGCCGCCACAGTTGTCCGTAACCTGGCAGCTGTAGGAACCAGCAGCGGTCACACTGATGGCCGCTGTGGTCTGGCCGCCGGGGCTCCACAGGTAGGAGTAAGGACCGGCACCATCCGTCGGAACGGCGGTGAGCGTGGTGCTCAGACCCGTGCAGAAGGCCAGGGTCCCGCTGATCGTGGCGGCCGTGATCGGGGCCGAGGTGGTCACCGTGACCGTGCCCTGCGTGCTGCAACCAGCGGCGCTCGTCGCCGTCACCGTGTAGGCCTGGCTGGCCACGTTGATGGCGCTGGCCAGCGGGTTCGCGATGTTGTCGAAGTTCAGGAAGGTGTTCGGCGTCCACAGGTAGGTAGGCGCAGGAGGTGTCCATGTGAAGGTCAACCCGGTCACTGGACGTACGGTGGCTGTGATCGCGCAAACATCCGTGTTCAGGGCACCAGCGGTTGTGGCTGTCCAGTCCGTTGCGGTAGTGCGGTTCGAGAACACCGCGTTCGAAGAGCCGCGCAGACCGACCTGTGCGTTGATGCTGCCCGTGGCGGTATTGTTCTTATAGATACATTGGATCGCGTTGGTTCCTTCGTACAACTTCACCTGGAAGCTGAATTCGTTGTTGGCGGCTCCAGCGTTATAGATGCCCCAGTTCGCCCACTCGAAGGTGAACACCTGGCTGCCCGGGGTGCCGGAGAGCTGGTACACCATGGTGGAGCCGTTCGCTGCAAGGCCCAAGAGGTCGTTGTTCAGGGCAGCGATGACATTGTTCGTAGCGCCCGTACTGAGCGCGGTGTATGAACTCGTCGGCAAAGCGCCCATCGATACGAAACCGTTCGCGTTCACACCGGCCGAAGTGTAGTTCGTTCCGTTGTAGTTGAAGGTGAAGCCCAGCGGGTAAGGGCCATTGTTGGTATCATCAGCTCCGGTGTTGATCACCACGGTACCTGGTGCTCCCACAATGGAGGTGAAGGTGCCAACAGAACTGGTGAAGGAGTATTGGTTCACCGGTGCTGGTACATTGGCCGCAACGTTCAGTTGGGAGTTGCCATTGAAGCAGGTCGGGTTCGGCGTGGCCGTTACCGAACTGATGGTCGGAGGCTGGTTCACGGTAACCGTCACGTTCGCCGTGCCGGTGCAACCGCCCACGCCAGTAGCGGTGACGGTATACGTCGTGGTGCTCGCGGCCGTGCAGGTCACGATGTCACCCGTGGTGGCGCTCAGGCCGGTAGCCGGTGCCCATGCGTAGGTCAGACCACCCGTGGCGGTCAAGGTCGTGTTCACCGGGGGGCAGAATGGTCCGGTCGGGGATGCGCCCACTCCGGCAGTAACGGTCGGATTGACGGTTATCACCACTTCGCTGGAAGTAGCGCTTGCAGGACCCCCAGTGCAGATGATATCACGTACATAAGCCGTGGTGGTTGTAACTGAGGTAACCACCTGCGTGGCCGCCGTGCCCAAGGGTGTGGTCCAAGGTCCGCCAACCGGGCCGGAATACCACTGGTAGGTGAAGCCCGTGGCACCACCGGTGGCACCGGTCACAGATAATGTGGAGGTGGCCACAGATCCGCAGCCGTTGGTCACCGTGGCAGCTGCCGTACCGCCGGTCAAGGAAGGAAGGCTGGTGCATGCTACAGGTGGCGTGAACCGATAGATCTGCCCTGTTGCGGGCTTCGCCGTCAAGTTGTTCGTTGATGCGGAAGTGGATGTCGTCGGACTGGCAGAGGTATTCTGGAGGGAGATGAAATCCGACGCGGTAGCACCCATGATGCCGATCGATGCACCACTGCTTGCTGTGTTGACAGCGGTCGCTTCTTGCTGATAGATGAACTCGACCATGTTGGTGGTCTCATAGAGCTTCACTTGGTATGAGATCACCGCCGTTGTCGACTGATAGTTCCATTCCATGTTCAGCCACTGCACTGTCAGCACTTGGCTGCCAGGGCTGCCGGAGAGCTGATAGGTGACGCCGGATGTGCACTGCAGGTCATCCCAAAGTGCTGCCACACCCGGACGTTGTGTCAGCGTGGTGGTGGCCAAGTTGTTGGAGGCTGATTGGGTTCGGCCAGTGCCAAACAGTAGCGGGCCATTGGAGCAGGCCATCACTTGCGTATAGGTCACTCCATTGAAAACGAAGTTGAACCCGATATTGAATGCCGTGGATATGGCATCATCTGCGGTAGCGGACAAGCTGGTCGCCGTCCCCCCCACCAGAGGGGTGAACGTACCGGTAGTCGCGGTGAACGCATAGGTGTTCGCCTGCGCTATCGCCTGCGTGCCCAGCATCATCATGGCCGCGCTCAGTAAGGCTGCCTTACACCATCCCCACGTTCGGCGTGGGTTGGGTGTCGAGTAGGGTCGACAATTCATGGTTGAGGGTTTTGGTTTTGGTTGCTTAGGAAGGGATGATAGCTCATCGGGCTATCGCCGTTGGTAAGGCAGTTATGCCTGGCAGCAGGGTTTATATGGAGGCCGGGCCGCGTTCCGCAGGGCGGTTACGGGTGTGGCGTTGAAGCCTATGATCGGGACGGGGAGCACGCGTCGGTCGATACAGATGGACCCTTGGTAGGGGAAGGATCCGGGTTCGGGTGAGCAAGCTTACGAGGTTGCCAAATGGGATGCAACTCATCATGTCGAAAAGGTGCATAACTTTTGGAGGCAACCCTCTTTCGGTGTTCTCGTACGCGCTACACCTCACCGGGTCGGAAGCCCGGAAGAACGGCCCTTGTCAGGCGGTGTAGAGGCCGGGCTTTACCCCGGAAAAGAACAAGGCCCCCGCTGGTGCGGAGGCCCTGTTCAAAAAAAACTTCCGGGCTGCCTTACTGGATCACCAGTCGCTCGGTGTAACGCTTCTCACCCGCTTGCAGGTTCACCAGGTAGAGAC
>CAZYPC010000087.1:0-18954 GCA_964649165.1 uncultured Chryseobacterium sp. | reverse complement strand
GCGGTGAGGCTCCAGCCGCTGGTCTGGCAGTGCGTGCGCAGCGCGAGGCTCTTCTTGTCGGTGGCTCCGATCTCGTGCAGCAGCTTCGCCCACAGCAGGCGGCCCGCGCGCATCTTGGCCACCTCCATGAAGAGGTCCATGCCGATGCCCCAGAAGAAGCTGAGGCGGTTGGCGAACTCGTCCACCTTCATGCCCGCGGCCATGCCGGTGCGCACGTACTCGATGCCGTCGGCCAGCGTGTAGGCGAGCTCCAGGTCGGCGGGCGCGCCGGCCTCATGCATGTGGTAGCCGCTGATGCTGATGCTGTTGAACTTGGGCATCTTCTTCGCGCAGTAGCTGAAGATGTCGCCCACGATGCGCATGCTCGGGCCCGGCGGATAGATGTAGGTGTTGCGCACCATGAACTCCTTGAGGATGTCGTTCTGGATGGTGCCCTGCAACTGCTCCGGCGCCACGCCCTGTTCCTCGGCGGCCACGATGAAGAAGGCCATGATGGGCAGCACGGCGCCGTTCATGGTCATGCTCACGCTCATCTTGTCCAGCGGGATGCTGTCGAAGAGGATCTTCATGTCCTCCACGCTGCTGATGGCCACGCCGGCCTTGCCCACATCGCCTTTCACGCGCGGGTGATCGCTGTCGTAGCCACGATGCGTGGCCAGGTCGAAGGCGACGCTCAGGCCCATCTGTCCGGCGGCGAGGTTGCGGCGGTAGAAGGCGTTGCTCGCTTCGGCGGTACTGAAACCCGCGTATTGCCGGATCGTCCACGGACGGATGGCGTACATGCTGCCGTAGGGTCCGCGCAGGAAGGGCGGGATGCCTGCGGCGTAGTGCAGGTGCTCCAATCCTTCGAGGTCGTCGGCGGAGTAGCGGGGTTTGAGGAGGATGTCTTCTCTTGTGGGAATGCTGGCCGCTGGGCCTTGGCTGCTGGCCGCTGGCAGCGCAGCGCTTTCCCGGTCTGTCAGCGCTTTGGCCAGTGTACTGGAGAGTTGCTCAACGGTATACGAACCACCCAGCGGATCAGCGACGCGCGCCAGGAAACTCTCATCGCGCAGCAGGTTGTGGATGTTGCGTACCGTCCTTCTCGCGAGCGCGTCGCCTTCTGGAATGTTCGGCGCAGGAATGCTCAGCCCATCACAGCCGCCGGTGATGGCGCTTATCGCTTGCAGCGTTGCGCGTATCAGATTCTCATGCGCGGACTTCGTTTCGGCAGGGTAGGAGACCACCGCTTGGATCCATGTGGTGTGTGAACAGTCATGCTGCGGTTTGAGCTCGTCCACGGCGGTGGCCCATGCTTCTCGAAAGGCGCGGAGACGTGCGGCTTCCACGAAGAGGTCATCGCCCAATGGCAAACGGAACTGGATGCGGGCGCAGGCGTTGTCCGCGCTGAAGCCCGAGGCGAGCAAACGCTGCAGCAGATCCCGGCCTGCGCGCAACGCCCCATCGCTCGTTGTGCTTTCCACCTCGAAGAGGCGAACGAGCGGGTACGCCTGCAGGGCTTCCTGCATATCGGCCACGGCCTGGTCATGCGGCAGGCCAGCGCACACGCTCAACTCGGCCGGTTGAATGCCCTCGCGTTCCGCCTCGTGCAGCAACCATCGCAACGTCGCCTTCGAGCCGCCATTCAGTTGCAGGTCGATCGCGCCGAAGAGCACATCCTTCAGCACGATCGGGAGTTTGGTCAGGTCGCCGCTCACGCGCGCGCTGTCCGCACCGCCCATCAGACCTTCGAGCAGGAGGTCGTTCGCATCCGCACCGGAAGCATCCACTTCGATGGTGCTGCGCCAGGCGTTGCCATCGCGCTTCACACCGCGTCGGCGTGTCCCGGTGGGCACACCATCCGCCGCCACCTGGAAGGGTGCAAGAGCAGCGCCTTGCACAGGCACAAGCAGCGTTGACGGATCCTTGTCTTTGAGTTCTTTGGTGATCACGGCCTCCCATTGCGCGCGCGTGGCGGCGGGAAAGGCTCCGAACAGGTGCTCGCTGGCCATCGTGGCGAAGATCGGACGGGATGGGGATCGGCGGCTGTCGAGACTTGTCCGGCCCCGACATTCCGGGCGCCCTTGTTCCGCTCGCGCAATACCCTGTTCTTCACTTGATCTCCGGCGCGAACCGGGCGCGGCCGTCGTCGACCGATACAGGACAGGGCCTACCTTGCGCTGCGCCGTACCAGAACAGCGAGCACCAATGACCATCACCACCAACTCGGTCGTCAGTATCCACTATACGCTTCGCGACAACGAAGGCACGACCCTCGACTCCTCTGAGGGCAGCGATGCGTTCACCTTTATTCAAGGCATCCACCAGATCGTACCTGGATTGGAAATGCAGATGGAAGGTCACAAGGTCGGGGACAAGTTCACCGCAGTGGTGCCTCCGGAAATGGGCTATGGTGAATTCGACAAGGACCTTCTTCGTCGTGTTCCCCTGGATCGCTTCGGCGACGGCAAGGTGGAAGCCGGCATGCAGTTCCAGGCCGGAGGGCAGGGGATCTACACGGTACGTGAGGTGGCCGATGGGCATGCGTTGGTCGATGGCAACCACCCGCTGGCGGGGGTTACCCTCAACTTTGATGTCGAGGTGACCAACGTGCGGGAGGCCACCCCCGACGAGATCGCGCACGGGCATGTGCATGGGCCAGGGGGGCATCACCACTGATCGACCATGTTCCCGGTCCCGGGCCGATCAGGCCTGAAAGGTTTCTTCTTGTTGACCTTGTCCGCTGTCTGTCCCCGAACGGTCGCGCAGTCCGACACGCTGCCGGTGGACAGCTCAGCCAGGACCGGCTTGTCTTTCGAGGCGTACGCCGATGTCTACTTCGCGTTCGACGCCACCGAGCCATCGGGCTTCGACATTCCGTATTTCGTCTCTCATGTTCGCCATAACGAGTTCAACGTGAACCTGGCGTGCGTCACGGTCCGGTATGCTTCGGACCGGGTGCGCGGCACGTTCACCCCAGGCTACGGGACGTACATGAATGCGAACTATGCCGCCGAGCGGACCACGCTGCAGAACCTGGTGGAAGCCAACATCGGTGTGCGCGTATTCAAGGACAAGAACATCTGGTTGGATGCAGGCGTGGTGCCATCGCCGTTCACCAACGAGAACGCCTTCGCCATCGATCAGGCCACGCAAACACGATCGCTCGGGGCGGAGTACATTCCCTACTACTTGAGCGGCGCACGCCTGACCCTGCCGTTGGGCAAGCGTTGGACACTCTATGGGTACGTGATCAACGGCTGGCAGCAGATACAGGACAACAATGCGCCGCTCGCGGGCGCTTCATGGCTCGAGTTCAAGCCCAGCGATCGCCTTTCCCTGAATTGGAACAACTACTACGGATACGAACGTTCCGAAGCCGGCCCGGCCAACCGCATGCGCATGTTCACCGACGCGTACGCCGTCTGGTCGCCGAGCAAGCGATGGTCCTTCACCGCGTCGGCTTACATGGGCTGGCAGGAACGTGTGTTGGACGATAGGCGCAGCACGGATGCCTGGTGGCAGGCGAACGCAACAGCGAAACACTATCTGAAGAGCGGCAATGCGTTCTATGCGCGCGCTGAGCGGTTCAGCGATCCCGAGGCCGTGATGGTGGCACCGATCACAGGTGTGTCCGGCTTCGAGGTGTTCAGCGGTACCATAGGGCATGAACGGAGCATCACCGATGCCGTGAAGTTCCGCATGGAGGCCCGCCTGTTCCAGGCCGATGACAAGGTCTATGTACGCGACGGTGATCCCGTGGCTGGTGCGCTCATCATCACCGGTGGGTTGGTCGCACGGTTCAAGTAGACCGCCGCTGCCTACTGCTTCGGGACGAGCACGAACACGTCCTCGTTGTCGCGCTTCATCAAGTATTTCTCCCGGGCGAACTTCTCCAATAGCGCCAGGTCCCCGTTCAGCTCTTGCAGCTCGGCGCGCACCTGCTTGATGTCGCGCTCGTACCGCTCGTGCTCGCTCCGCTTCTTGCTCAACTCGGCGCGCAGCTTCAGCGTGGTGTAGAGGTCGTAGTCGCTCAGGAAACACACGTAGAGCAGAAAAACACCGATACCGAGACCGTAGCGGTTCCGAAGGCGTTCGGGAATGAACTTGAGGAGCTTGGACTTCACCTTGCGAAGGTGGGAGGACATGCACTCAGCGCGGGGATCAGGATCCCTGCGGCTTGAACGATCGATCGTTCACAATGCCGGTCCACCGGGCACCAGCCCGGCAAGCCAAGGGCCGGGCTGGTGCCCGGCGGACCGGCATCACCCCAGGAACGGATACCGATGGTCCGTGGGCGGAACGAAGGTCTCCTTGATCGTGCGCGGGCTCACCCAACGGATCAGGTTCAGGTAGCTACCGGCCTTGTCGTTCGTGCCGCTGCCGCGCGCACCGCCGAAGGGCTGCTGTCCCACCACGGCTCCTGTTGGCTTGTCGTTGATGTAGAAGTTGCCGGCGCTGTGACGCAACACGTTCATGGCTTGCACGATGCTCTCCCGGTCGTTGCTGATCACAGCACCCGTCAAGGCGTATTCACCGGTTGAATCGACCAGTCGCAAGGTGTCCATCCAGCGGTTCGTAGCGTACACATAGATGGTGAGCACAGGTCCGAAGATCTCTTCGCACATCGTCGTGCTCTTCGGATCCTTCGTCACCGCCACTGTAGGCTCGATGAACCAGCCTGTTCTCTTGTCATACTTCCCGCCCGCGATGATCTGCACGTTCTTCTTGTCCTTCTTCAAGCCATCGATGTAGCCGGCGATCTTGTCGAAGCTGCGCTCATCGATCACCGCGCCGATGAAGTTCTTGAAGTCGCGCGGGTCGCCCATCTTCATGTCGGCCAGATCGGCCAGCAGTTCCTTCTTCACCTCCGGCCAGATGTTCTCCGGTATGTAGGCCCTGCTCGCGGCGCTGCATTTCTGGCCCTGGTATTCGAACGCGCCGCGGCTCAGCGCCGTGGCCACCACCTTCGGGTCCGCCGTTGGATGGGCGACCACGAAGTCCTTGCCGCCCGTCTCGCCCACGATGCGCGGATAGCTGCGGTACTTCGGCAGGTTGTTCCCGATCTCCTGCCAGATGTGACGGAACACTTTCGTGCTCCCCGTGAAGTGGATGCCCGCGAAGTCCTTGTGGTTGAAGATGACGTTGCCGGCCACCGGTCCATCCACATGGATCAGGTTGATGACGCCCGGTGGAAGCCCTGCGGCATTGAAGATCTCCATCAACACCTGCGCGCTGTAGCATTGCGTATCGGCGCACTTCCACACCACCGTATTGCCCATCAAGGCGCAGCTTCCGGGCAGGTTGCCTGCGATGGCCGTGAAGTTGAAGGGTGTGAGGGCGAAAACGAAGCCTTCGAGCGCGCGGTATTCCAGCCGGTTCCATACACCGGGGGAACTGATCGGTTGGTCCCGGTGGATCTGTTGGGCATAGGCCACGTTGAAGCGCAGGAAGTCGGCGTATTCGCAGGCGGAATCGATCTCGGCCTGATAGCAGTTCTTGCCTTGTCCGAGCATGGTGGCGGCATTGATCCGCGCACGGTACGGGCCGCTCACCAGGTCCGCGCATTTGAGGAAGATGGCCGCCCGCTCCTCGAAGGGCATGTTCTCCCAGTTATTCTTCGCCTTCAGCGCAGCGTCGATCGCGGAGCGCACATGCTTGGCATCGCCGAAGTGCGCCATGCCCAGCTTGTGCGCATGCTTGTGCGGCGGACTCATCCTGCGCTGATCCTTCGTCTCGATCGGCTTGCCACCTATCCACATCGGCGCATCGATCGTGGTCTTCAGCCGGCGGTCGATCTCGGCCTGCAGCGCGGTACGTTCTGGCGTGTCCGGCGCGTAGGAGAGGACGGGTTCGTTCTTCGGCTGTGGGACGGTGAAGCTCGCGTTGCTCATCGGGGTATGAATGGGAAGCGCCGGCGAAGATACCGGCGCTCCTTACAGCAATGATCGTGATGGCTCAGGCCAGCTCTACGCCTCCTTCTTCCGGCACATAGCTGGTGCGTGTCACGTTCAAGTCCTTGATCAGGCCATCGGTGAGGCTGTACACCCAGCCATGTACCTGGATCTTGCGCCCTTTCGCCCAAGCTTCTCGAAGGACCGCGGTCTGGCTCAAGGAATACACCTGCTCGGCCACGTTGATCTCCACCAGTCTATCGAAACGCACCTGTTCATCCTTGATCGCGGCAAGCTCTTCATGGTGCCAGCGCCCGACGTCGCGGATGTGCCGCACCCAGCTGGAGGCCGGCCCGCCGAACTCAGGGCCCATGGAGGCTTTCACGCCGCCGCAGTTGTAGTGCCCGCACACGATCACGTGGTCGATGCCGAGCACGTTCACGCCGTAGTCAAGCACGCTCATCAGGTTCATGTCCGTATGCACCACCATGTTCGCCACGTTGCGGTGGATGAACATGTCGCCCGGCATGGTGCCGGTGATCTGGTTGGGCGGCACCCGGCTGTCGCTGCAACCGATCCACAGGAAGAACGGATGCTGGTGCCTGGCCAGTTCGGTGAAAAGCTCGGGGTTCTCCTTCCGCATACGCTCGCTCCATTCACGGTTGCGATCGAGAAGTTCCTTGTGCAGGTGCGGTCGGGCGATGTGGTCTGCCATTTCAGCGAGTGTTTCGGCGTTGGCCGAATTAACGGACTTGTTCTTTGTGTTCATCAGGAATGCGTTGTGGCCGCCGCTGTATCGCGGAAGGGCCGGATGGATGTCAATTCTTGCTGGAGGCGAAGGAGCGTGCGGCGGTGAGGATCACCTGCCGGAACAGCACCTTCGTGTTCTGCGGCCGCTGCTGGCCGAAGCCGGTGCATTCGACCTGGATGCCGCGTCCTGGTGCCTCCGCCCGGAACTCCTGGATGATCTCGTCCACATCCGGATCCAGGTCCACGGTCCGGCTCGCGTCGATCACCACGCGCGACCCGTTGGGCAGCTCGCCCAGTGTGCGTTTGATGCCCGCCTTGTTCAGGAAGGTCACATCCTCGCTCAGTTGGATCCGGATGGGCTCGCCGGGATGGTGCCGGTCGCGATCGAAGTGGAACGGTACGCGGTAGTTCTTCCACAGGATATGCACCACAGCCACCGCCATACCCAACCCCACGCCGCTGAGCAGGTCGATGAAGGCCACGCCCGCCGCTGTTATGGTGAACGGCAGGAAACGCATCAGGCCCTGATGCCACATCTCAACGAACTGCTTGGGCTTGATGAGCTTGTAGCCCACGATGAACAGCACCGCCGCGAGGCTCGCCAGCGGCACCATGCGCAACAGGCCGGGGAAAGCGAGCACAGCGGCCAGGATGAAGACCCCGTGCATCATCGTGGAGAGCTTGTTGCGCCCCCCGGATTGGATGTTCGCCGAGCTCCGCACGATGACCTGGGTCACCGGAAGACCGCCCAACAGTCCGCTCACGATGTTACCCAGCCCCTGCGCGTGCAGTTCACGGTTGGCCGGTGTGGTGCGGTTCAGCGTGTCCATTTTGTCCGTCGCTTCGACGCACAGCAGCGTTTCCAGACTGGCCACGATGGCGATCACGGCCGCCACCTTCCACACCGCCGGGGACATGAAGGCGCCGAAGTCCGGCCTCGGAAGGTCAGTGATGCCGTTCACGTCCGGCAGGTCCACGAAGTGCTCGGGTGATAGTGAGAGGGAGGGGATCCCGTTGAAGATCACGCCGAGCGCGATGCCGATGAGCACCGCCAGCATGGAACCGGGAACCGCTCCCAGGATCCTGTTGCGCTTGATCAGCGGACGCTCCCACACCAACAGCACCGCCAGGCAGGCGAGGGTGATCACGACCGCACCGGGCGTGATATGCTCCAGCATGTGCGATATCTCCGCGTAGTGGTACGTCTCATCGCTCTCCGGCTCGTGATCGTACCCCACCGCGTGGGTGAGCTGGGTGAGGATGATCAGCACGCCGATACCGGCAAGCATCCCGTGGATCACCGAGTTGGGGAAGTAATACGCGATCACCCCGGCTTTCGCGTACCCGAGGACGATCTGGAACAGCCCCGCCAGGATCACTGCGGTGAGCAGCAGCTCGAAGCCGCCGAGCTCTTGGGTGGAACTTAACACGATGGCCGTGAGCCCGGCCGCAGGCCCGCTCACCCCGATGGGAGATCCGCTGGCCATACCTACCACCAGGCCACCCACGGCCCCGGCGATCACGCCGGAGATGAGCGGTGCGCCCGAGGCCAGCGCGATGCCCAGGCACAGCGGCAGGGCCACGAGAAAGACGACTACGGATGAGGGCAGATCGTTCCGCCAGGTGGAGAACAGGGAAGATGGTTTCATGTGGATTCCTGAAGGATGGGAAACGCGCACACGCTCGCGCCCTACAGGCGCGGCCATGCGAAAAGTCCAAGGCCAGAAGGCCTTTATCCGTGATCAGGAACGGGGCGGTTGGTGCGGGACGTCCATCAAGGGATGGTCCATCATCCGCTCCTCGTACTGGTGCATCAGCACCACCAGGCCATCGGCGCGCTCACCGGGGACCGGGGCGCGGTGGATGGAACACGCATGTTTCAAGACCTCCTCCTCGATGATGGGAGGAGGCTGCTGGTCGCATTCGGCGTACATGCTCACGATGCTCTGGGCGGTGAGCACCTGCGGCAGCATGAACAGGTTGAACGCCATGAACAGCGCCAGCACCCGCATGACGGGTGACCAGCGCACCGGCTTGTATGGATGAGTGCGTTCCATGCGGCGCGGCTAAAATAAGCCGCACATCACCGGTTCGGGGAGGTTGACCTCAATTAACGATCCTCAGTTACCCGCGATCGGATAGATCAGGTCGAACTCCGGAATGGCCACGTCGAACGTGCTGTCGTCGTCGGTATTCCGCATGCGGTACGAACCCTGCATGCGACCGAAACCGCTCCGCAGGTCGCAGAAACTCGTATAGGTGAAATGCTCTCCCGGCGCGAGCACAGGGGTCTCTCCAACGACACCGGGCCCCTTCACCTCACGCGGCTCGAACAGGCTGTCCACTATGCGCCAATGACGGCGCAGCAGCTGGACAGTACGCGCGCTGCGGTTCTCAATGCGGATCCGATAGCTGAACAGGAAACGCCCCACCTTCGGATCGCTCTGTTCATCCGAGTAGTTCGCCTTAACGCTGATGCGTATGTCGTGCGTGACCTGGGTTGCCATGCGGTACGGGGATTGCTTGATCCGTGGTCGATGCAAGTGTAACGTCCTGCGCGTTCGTGCGCATCTTTCGGACCGTAACTTTCAACAGCATGATGTTCCGTTCGTTGTTCGCGGGTGCCCTCTTCTGCGTCGCGAGCGCGCTTTCCGCCCAGCGCCCGACAGCAACCTTGGTCAGCCCGGGCCTCGTCCGTCTGGATCTGGACGGCTTCCACGTATTCGGTGATGACCCCACGCCCGCTGACATGCCGGCGATCGGTGTGGATGACGTTGTCCTCTTCGCCTCCGAACCTGCCACACTACCGCCGGGTGGGCGCACGTTCATGCCCTCCATGGAGGGAGAGCTGCTCGACCGCCGCACTGAACGGCTCGGCGAGAAGACCGCGATCTATGTTCATCCGGTATCGACGCCCATGGGCGAGGCCCCGCACTATTCCTACCTCGTGCAATGGAACGGCCGCCGCATCTTCTTCTCGGGTGCGACAAGCGACATAAGGGACCTGCTCGCGGCCACCGATCTCGACCTGGTGTTCGTTTCACCGGCGATCGTCGCAGAGGTCAAGAAGGCCGGCAAGGAGATCGGGGCACGCACCGTTGTGATCTACCGGAGCCCGGAGAAGATCGAGGACATCGAAGTTCCCTGTTATCGCTGCAAGGTCGTACAGCCGGCGATCGGAGAAACGATCCAACTTTTCCGCTGAGCCATGGTGATCGGTGTCGCAGGTCCATATACCGCCGATAGCGCGGATCAGCGGCAACGCAACCTGGACGCGATGAACTCGGCGGCCGCTCGGTTGCTCGAGATGGGACATGTGCCCATCATCGGTATGAACGCAGCACTGCCGGTGCTCGCCCGAGCGGCGGTCCGGGACCCGTACTCCGCTGTTATGGCCATTTCCCTCGCCGTGATCGGGGCCTGCGACGCGCTCCTGTTGATCGGTGAAAGTCCCGGGGCGAACAGGGAACGCGACCTTGTTCTGTCCAGGGGAAAGCCCGTGTTCACACGTTTGGAGGACATCCCGTCGCCATGATCGTCGCCACGACCGAACGTCTTACGCTGCGCGATCTGGAGGATCGCGATGGAGCCGACATCCTGCTGCTGAACAACGACCCAGAGGTCTTGAAGTACGTGCATGACGTACCCTTTGCTGATCTGGAGGTGGCCCGGAACTGGATCGCCAACATCCGCTTGGCTTTGCCGTTCGGTATCGGGCGCTGGGCCATCGAAGCGAAGGACGGTACGTGGATAGGCCGGTGCAGTTTGCGGCGGCAGGGCGACGGCCATGTGCTGATGGGATATCGGCTGCTTCGGGCCCACTGGGGCAGGGGATATGCGAGTGAGGCGGTGAGCGCCCTTCTGGATGTCGCGTTCAACACCCATGGACTGGTGGAGGTGCGATCGAAGGTCGCCCGGGAGAACATCGCCAGCCGGCGCGTGATCGAAAAGAACGGTGGGCGCTTCTGGAAAGAGGATGCCTGTGGTCATTTCAGCGATGCCCTGGTTTATCGCTTCGAACGATGAACGTTCCTGCTCTGCTTCCGGCGTTCACGAGTGAGATCCTCATCATCGGTATCAACCCTTATGTGTCGTTGCCGGAAGTCACATTGGAAAAGCTCTTCGCGCAAGCCGCGAAGAACAAGGGCCCGATCCCCGTGCAGGGCACGTTGGATCGTCATGCCTTCATCCAAACGTTGGTGAAGTACGCCGGTGCCTGGCGGCTCTACCTGAACGGGCCGATGTTGAAGGCCGCGAAGAAGGGAGTTGGGGATGCGGTGAGTGTTCGCATCGCTTTCGATCCGCGCGACCGGTCAATACCGATGCCCGCCGCGTTGGAAGCCGCCCTGAAGAAGAATGCGAAGGCTCGGAAGGTGTTCGAGGCACTGCCTCCGTCACGCCGAAAGGAGATCATGCGGTATATCGGCCATTTGAAGGGCGAGGAGGCGATCAAGAAGAATGTCGTGCGCGCGATCGGATTCCTGGATGGCAAGGAACGTTTTGCGGGTCGCGACAAGCTCTAGCATCTTCGCCCTCCGCCTTCGCACCAGCTACGGCGACCACGCATGGCAGGCCAACTGAAGGAAATGTTCAACCGGGCGTATTTCGAGCGCCTGGCGAAGGAGGTGGGAACAGCGGAGCCGAAGGTGGAGCGCGCTGCCTTGGTGAAGGATCTGCTCCACGGCAACGAAGGACGCGAGTTGAACGCCCGTATGCGCCACGCGAGCATCACGCTGCACAAACACCTGCCCGCTGACCTCCGAAAGGCCGTGCGTGTGCTGAAGGATGTGGCCCAGCGCATGCCCAAGGGCTACACCGCGCTTCTCTACCCGGACTTTGTCGGGCAGTTCGGGCACGATGATCCCTCTTTCTCACTCGAAGCGTTGGAACATTTCACCAGCTACGGATCATCGGAATTCGCCGTGCGCGAGTTCTTCCGTCGCGATCCGAAGGGAACGTTGAAGGTGATGCGCACATGGGCCGAGTCTGAGAGCGAACATGTGCGCCGACTCGCTTCGGAAGGCAGCCGTCCTCGTTTGCCCTGGTCATTCCGTTTGGATGCCGTGCTGAAGGACCCAAAGCTCACCACACCTATCCTCGAACGCTTGCGCGCGGATGATTCGCTCTACGTGCGCAAGTCGGTGGCCAATCACCTGAACGACTTCAGCAAGGATCATCCGGCCTACATGATCGAGGTGTTGCGCTCCTGGGACCGCAAGCACCCGCACACGGCTTGGATCGCGAAGCACGCCAGCCGCACGCTTATCAAAGCTGGCAACGTGGACGCGCTCGCGCTGTTCGCATTCGATAGCAAGGTGAAGGTGCGGGTGGAGGACCTGCGCATTTCACCGAGGCGCTTGAAGCTCGGCGACATGCTGGAGTTCTCTTTCATCGTGGTTTCTGAAGCCGCGCGGGACCAGCAACTCGTCATCGACTACGCTGTCCACTACCGAAGGGCCGGTGGCGGCACATCGCGCAAAGTGTTCAAACTGAAAGAGGTCGAACTCGGCCCGCGCGTTTCCATGAGCATCAGCAAACGCCAGCGCATCGTGGACTTCAGCACGCGCAAACACCATGCGGGCGAGCATCTGGTGGAGGTGATGGTGAACGGTCGTACCCGGGCCTGCGTTCCGTTCATGCTCGTTCGTTGAGCCAGACCACCCGGACACTTCTCATTCAGCGGTGTTCTTGATCGCAGCAAGGAGCTTGTATGCACCCTTCACGGTCAAGTCACCCTTGATCACCGCATCACGGGGCCTTAAGATCTCGGTGTAGCCGTATTCCACTGCCCCGGTCTCCACCTTTTCCATCTTATAGCGGCCGTCTCCTAGCCGGATGAATACCACCTCACCCTCGCTCGAGCGCACCACGGCTTCGGTCGGTACGCAATACGTGGGATCGGTGGTGAGTTCCAGCTCAGCGCTCATGGCCATGCCGGGCAACAAAAGCTTTGGTGCCTCATTGAAATGGCAGTGTACCACGGCGCTACGGTCGTTGTCCAAGCTGCGGCCCACCAGGATCACCTTGGCATCATACTTCAGGTCCGGGTTGGCCGTGGGCCGGGCATGTACCTCCTGCCCCACATGGACCAGGGCCAGGTCTTTCTCGAAGACGGTGAGGGCCAGGTGCAGGTCCGTGGGGTCCACCAGTTCGAAGAGGACGTCGCTGGGCTGCACATAGCGGCCGATGTTCACGTTCACGCTGCTCACCCAGCCATGGATGGGCGAGCGCAGGGCCACGGACCGCGACAGGTTCTCAGCGGTGAGCTTTCCCGGTTCGATACCGATGAGCTGCAACTGCTCGCTCAAGGCGCTCATCGCGATGCGCGCTGCGTTCAGGTCGGTGGTCGCCTCCTGGAACACCTTGTCGCTCGTTGTTTTCGAGGCGTTCAATGCGGCCTGTCGTTCGTGATCGCGCGCGAGCAGTTCCGCCCGGCCCTTCGCGATGAGGTAGTCCTGCTGCAATTGGATGAAGCGCGGATCTTCCAGCATGGCCAACGTCTGCCCCTTGCGCACTTCCATGCCGGGCAGCAGATCGGTGGTGCGTATGTAACCGCCCATGGGCGCGCTTATGCTTACCAGGTTCTGCGGTGGCACGTCCACAACGCCTTGCACGGGCACCAGCACACCAAGGGTGCGCAATTCGGCTTTGCCAAAACCGATCCCGGCGTGCTGTTCCTGTTCCTTGGTCAGTTCCACGACGTCCGCCTCTGGGGCGGGCGCTTCGTTCGCAGCGCTGTCAGGAGCCGTTGAACAGGACGTGGTGAGAAATACGAAGACCGCAACGATCGTGATGGCCGAAAGGCTGACCGATGCGGAAGGATGATGTGAGGTTGTCATGTGATGGAACGGGATCAGGGTCGGTTGAATTCCTCCAATTCGATGCTGGTGAGTCCGAGGGCGAGGAGCGCATCGTAGTGCTCAAGCGCCAGGTTGATGGCTTGCATGTGCAGGAGGCTCCATTGCAAGCGGTCGATCTGTCCGTTGGACAGCGCCTCGTCCGAGGCATTGCGCAATAGTGCCGCTTCTTGTGTGGCACCGGCATCCAGCGCCTCCACGCGGGCCAGCTGCGCTGCATAGCGTTCGCGCAGTTGTCGTAATCGGGTCCGCAGTTCCAATGCGAGTGCGGCTACCTCGTTCGATGCGCGTTCATGGTCGATGAAGGCGGCCTTGTTGCGCGCGCGCTGGGCACCGAAGAAGAGCGGCACTCCAATGCCGGCCTTCACGGTGGTGAAGCGGTCCTGCCTGTTGTAGATCACGGAACCATCGGGCAATGATGGCGACTGGTCAAGGGTCATGGATGCCACACCAAGGGTGAGTTCGGGCAGGAGTGATGCGCGCTCTGATCGCCATCGTTCCTCGGTCGCTAGTTCCTGCTCCAACATCGCCCGCACCATCGGGTGCCGTGCGACGACGTCATCCGGTGGGATGGCGGCCATGCGTCGCATCAATTCACCGGGGCTGGTCCGCACGGGCATTCTCGTGTTCACGACCTGCTGCAGTGTGGCGCGGGCCTGGGCCAGCGTGGCCTCGGTGTCTTGCAGCCGTGCGCGCACCATCATGGCTTGCGAGCGGGCGGTGGCGCGCTGCAAGGCGTTGGATGCACCCAGGTCGAACCGCTGCTGTTCGCCGGTCACGGCAGCGGAGTGGATGCTGTCCGCTTCCAGGAGCACCCGTCGCATCTCCTGCAACACGAGCACTTCGTGGTACGCCTGCCGCGCACGAACGCGCACTTCGCTTTCGCGCAGCGCTTGCTCCCAGCGCAGGCCCGCAGCACTGTGCCTGAGCATCGCCCGGCGACGTGCGTACACCGTGGGGAACGCGAGGCTTTGGTCCACGCTGAAACGATCGTCGTTCACGTTCGTGTTCAGCTGACCGTACTCGTAACTGATGGTGGTGCGCGGCATGTCCCACGCGGTGCCGATCAGTTGCTCGGCGGCTTCGGCCTGCAAGGCAGAGGAGCGCAAGGTGAGGTTGTTGCGCAGCGCGCTGTCCACCGCTTGCTGCTCGGTGAGCACCAGCGTTCCGTCCTGTGCCGATGACATCATTGGCAGCAGCAGTGCGGCGAACGCGATCGTCGCGAGCGTGATGCTCTTCGCACTGTTGCCACCTCGTGTCCGCTTGCCGAAGGCAAGCATGTAAAGCGCGGGCAGCACGAAGAGCGTGAGGAAGGTGGCCGTGATGAGGCCGCCGATGACCACGGTGGCGAGCGGGCGCTGCACTTCGGCGCCGCTGCCGTTGCTCAGGGCCATGGGAAGGAAGCCGAGCGAGGCCACGCTGGCGGTCATCAGCACGGGGCGCAACCGGTTCGCGGTGCCCCTGCGGATGCGGTCGAAGAGATCGGCGACACCTTCCTTGCGCAGGTACTCGAACTCGCTGATGAGGACGATGCCGTTGAGCACCGCCACGCCGAACAACGCGATGAAGCCCACACCGGCCGAGATGCTGAACGGCATGCCACGCCCCGCCAACGCGAACACACCGCCGATGGCGCTGAGCGGCACCGCGCTGAAGACCAGCAGGCTCAGCTTCAGCGAACCGAACGCGAAGTAGAGCAACAGCAGGATCAGCAGCAGTGCAATGGGCACCACCACGCTGAGCCGCTGCTTCGCCTCGATGAGGTTCTCGAAGGCGCCGCCGTAGGTGATGAAGTAGCCGGGCGGCAGCTTCAATCCGTCATCGGCCTTGGCCTGAAGCTCTTCCACGATGCTTTGTACATCGCGGCCACGGACATTGAAGCCCACCGTGATGCGGCGCTTGGCGTCCTCGCGTTGCACTTGGTTGGGACCGTCCACGATGCGCACATCGGCGAGCTGGTTCAGCGGAACGGGCTTGCCCATCGGCGTTGGCACCAGCAGCCGTTGCACATCGGCCAGGTCCGAGCGGCTTTGCTCACGCGCGCGCACCACCAGGTCGAAGCGGCGCTCCCCCTCGAAGACCTGTCCCGCCACACTGCCCGCGAATGCTGTACGTACCACGTCGTTCACCGCTTCCACATCCAGGGCATAGCGGGCCAGTGCGGCACGGTCGTGCTTCACCACGATCTGTGGCAAGCCGCCCACGCTCTCCACATACAGGTCCTTCGCGCCTTCCACGCTGTTCACCAGGCCTCCGAGCTGTTGGGCGTAATGCGCCAGCGTATCCAGGTCTTCCCCGAAGATCTTGCACACCACATCCTGGCGCGCACCGGTCATCAATTCGTTGAAGCGCATCTGCACCGGGTATTGGAAACCGATGCTCACACCGGGCAGCGCGCTCAAAGTGCGCCCCATCTTCTCGGCCAGCTCATCGAAGGAACTGGCGCTTGTCCATTCGTCCTTGTGCTTCAGGATCACCATCATGTCGGCCGCCTCGATGGGCATGGGGTCGGTGGGGATCTCGCCGCTGCCGATCTTGGCCACCACCTTATCTATTTCAGGGTACTGGGCTTTGAGCATGCCCGCGGCCGTGCGACAGGTCTCGACGGTGCTGGTAAGCGAACTGCCTGTGAGCAGGCGCGTGTCCACGGCGAAGTCGCCCTCTTCCAATTCCGGAATGAACTCGCCGCCCATGTATGACATGATGCCGAACGCGATCACGAACAAGACGACCGCTGCCACCACCAGCCGTGCAGGCCGCGCGATGGCGCGATCCAACCAACGCCGGTAGGCTGCGCTGGTACGGCGCATCATCCGGTCGGTCCATGTCTCCGGCGTATCCAGGCGTTTGCTCAGGAACAGCGCGCTCATCATGGGTACGTACGTGAGCGATAGGATCGCTGCACCGAGCACCGCGAAGGCCACCGTTTGCGCCATGGGCTTGAACATCTTGCCCTCGATGCCCTGCAACGAGAGGATCGGCAGGTACACGATGAGGATGATGACCTGGCCGAACATCGCGGAGTTCATCATTCGGCTGGCCGAACCGTGCACCACCTTGTCCATGCCTGCTTGATCGAGCCGTCCCTGCCCATGGCCATGACCATGCATGCGGTGAAGCACGGCTTCCACGATGATCACCGCACCGTCCACGATCAGGCCGAAATCGAGCGCGCCGAGGCTCATCAGGTTGCCGCTCACCCCGAAGAGGTTCATCATGATCACCGCGAAGAGCATGGCCAGCGGGATCACGGAAGCCACCACCAGGCCGGCGCGCAGGTTGGCCAGGAAGAGCACCAGGATGAGCACTACGATCACCGCGCCTTCCATCAGGTTCGTCTCCACGGTGCTGATGGCGTTGTTCACCATCTTGGTTCGGTCCAGGAAAGGTTCGATCATCACGCCCTCCGGCAGCGTCTTCTCGATCTGCGCGATGCGCTCCTTCACGTTCGCGATCACCGCGCTGGAGTTCGCTCCCTTCAGCATCATCACCACCGCGCCAGCCACTTCGCCTTCGTCGTTGTACACCATGGCGCCATAGCGCGTGGCGGGCGCAAGCCGCACTTCCGCCACATCGTGCAGCAGCACGGGCGTGTGGTCCGGCAGCACTTTCACCTGTATGCTGCGGATGCCGTCCATGTCCGCCAGCAGGCCCTCGGTGCGGATGAAAAGCAGTTGCGGCCCCTTCTCGATGTAGGCGCCGCCCGTGTTCGCATTGCTGCGCGACACGGCATCGAAGACATCCACCAGCGTGATGCCCATAGCGCCAAGCCGTTCGGGATCCACCGCGATCTCATACTGCTTCAGCAGCCCGCCGAAACTGCTCACATCGGCCACGCCTTCGGTGCCGATGAGCTGGCGGCGCACCATCCAATCCTGGATGGTGCGCAGTTCCATGGCGGAATAGCGCCCTTCGGAACCGGGCTTGGCGCGCACCACGTACTGGAAGATCTCGCCGAGACCGGTGGTCACGGGACCCAGTTCGGGTTTTCCCAGTTGCTCGGGGATCGTCAGCTGCGCGAGGCGTTCGCTCACTTGCTGCCGTGCCCAATAGACATCGGTGGCATCGTCGAAAACGATGGTGACCACGCTGAGACCGAAGCGCGAGAAGCTGCGCTGCTCGATGATGCCCGGCACGCTGCGCGTGGTTTGCTCAATGGGGAAGGTGATGAGGCGCTCGATGTCGCCGGCACCCAGGGCGGGGCTTACGGTGATCACCTGCACCTGGTTGTTGGTGATGTCGGGCACGGCATCGATGGGCAGGCGCGTGACCTCGTACGCGCCGAAGGCGATGAGGCCGATGACGAGCAGCCCGACGATGAGCTTTTGTTTGATGGAGAATGCGATGATGCGGTCCAGCATGACAGTTGGAACAGTTAGTGAACGGGAAATGGGAGGGAATGCCGCGCGCAGCGGCTCTACCGGTCAGGGCCGGGAGCCACGCTCAATAGCGGCATACGAACGCTTCAGCCCCGCTTCGGGGGCTGCCAGATCTCGCCTGCGGAACCAGCGGACAGGTCAGCGGACTCAAAGGTCGGTGCCAGCACAACGGCAAGACCCTGCATCCGGGTAACCCGGGGCATGCCCGCCACGGGCAAGGCCACTGGAACGATCGGCGATGCGATGAACGAACGGAACGGCAGTTTCTCGTCTTCGCTCCAATCTTCATCGTGGACCTCCTCGGCCATGTAGTGCATCCACAGGAACCCGCCCAGGGACATGGACGGGTCATTGCTCGTGTGCTCCATGAAGTGAAGTACCAGCGCGGGTAGCTTCAGCAATTGCCGAAGCTCGGTGCCGGTGAACAGCACGGCGATCACCAGCAGCATGGAGAGCATACGCTTCACGGAACAAATGTATCGGTCCTGTCGATCATATGGAAGCGGTACGGATGTCTTTTCACGGTGCTTAACAAGGAGCCGGGAGGGTCCTATGCGCATCGGTCGGTGCGTCGTCGACATAGGCGGGCCGCAGTGCGATGTCCATAAGACTGTACCGACGATCTCGACGACTTCGCCAATACCCGTGCGACATGTATGATGGAGGTGCTTGTGAACAGGAGCATCGCGGACGGTCACGGTTTGACCGGTTGCCCGGAACCGCTTCTCACATCAGCGAACGGCGCTCAACTTGTACAGCAGATCTTCGCCATCCATCCTGAGACCATGAAGTACCCGGCACTCCTTTCCATTGTTGCATTGTTCACCTGCTGCAACACCCCCACGCGCACGGACGACCCCAATGAGTTCATTCGCCGCCATGTGGAGACAGGGCTGTGCAACCCGGTGGTCATCCAGGGCGACAGCACCTGGACCATTGAGGAACGGATGAAGCACTACGGCGTGCCCGGCATGAGCATCGCCATTATCGACAACTTCAAGATCGCGTGGACGAAGAGCTACGGCGTGATGGACAGCACGAGCATGCGGCCCGTGACGGACAGCACCTTGTTCCAGGCCGCATCCATCAGCAAGCCCG
>CAZYPC010000086.1:0-19072 GCA_964649165.1 uncultured Chryseobacterium sp. | reverse complement strand
GGTTGATCACCGTGATCTGCGGGAAGTTGGTGTACCCCCCGTTGTCCGCGAGTTGCGTCCATTCGCCTCCGTTGGTACGGTAGAAGATGCCCAGATAGTACGTGCCCGGCACCATGCTGAACAGCCCGGATGAGGAGAACACCACATCGTTGGTGTAGGCGTATCCGGCGGGAAGGTTCTCACCCGTATAGGTTTGGATGAAGCCGTAGAAATTGCTCGATGCGTCGAACACCGCTGCGCAGAAGTCGCCGTTGAAGTCCGTTGTGCCGTTGTTCAGGATGTTCGTGGAAACCGAGAAGGCCTGGCCATAGTAGATCGTGCCGCTGGAGGGCGTCACATAGTTGTAAAGCAGCATGTCGGCCGTTTCGCCACCACCGCCACCACCCGTGGTGGCCGGGTGGATGTTGATGAGGGCGTGCTGATTACCGTTGTATGCTCCTGAACCACCACCGGTTCCCTGGCCTGTCGGGTTCAACGCGTCCATGGCGAAGTAACCGTTGAACTGTCCGCTCCATCCCCAATTGAAGTGGAAGAAATCATTGTCGTCATATCCATCGCACACGAAGCAGTGTCCGCCTCCGCTGCCGATGCCGGCATAAATGATGGGACGGCTCGCGTCCAGATCGGTCTTCAGCAGGTTGTTCCAGTTCTGCAAGGTGTTCTGGTCCCGGAAGATCGCCTGCAGGTCCGTCGAGTAATTGAAGTAGGTTTTCAAAGCGTACTCCGTGCAGTGCTGAACAGGGCTTGCGTTGGTTGCCACATAGGCACCGCTCACTTGTGGACTGTAGTTCATATCAACGCTCACGCCGCAGTGGTAGCTGAGGGTTGCCACGGCGTTGTTGGCGCTGGTGACGTTGTTCGGCATACTGCCCCAATCGTAGGTGGTGGAGCCGAAGTTGGCCGAGAGTGTTCCATACGTCTGGGACGTGTAGGAATGGAAGCCCGCACCCTGGGCAGGATGGTTGTGGTACTTCATCACCTGTGCCATCGCCGTGGCCACACAGCCCACAACCGAGCCGCCGGGGCATTGGGCGTTGTAGGGTGCGGGCTGATCCCATGTGGTCTGGCACAAGGGGTTTACGGCGCGGTCGCCGCTCGCCGGGATATGCCCACCATCAAGCATCTCGGCCCAACGTGCCGCTATCTCCGGGGTAGCGCTCGAAGTTGTGGCGAGCGCCTCTGCGATCTGGTCGTCATAGCTGTCCAGCCACTTTCGCAGGTTGATCGGCAGTTGCGATCCGCTCCAGGCAACTTCAGTGGAATACCCCAGCACCGGCGTCAGGATGTCATCTCCCGATACGAGCACAAAGCCGTGCTCGCCGGCATTGTAGATGCGGTAGTAGACCACGCCCGGCTCTGCCTCTGTTCCGGATATTCCGGCGTAATGCACGAGTATCAGGTCCTCAGCGCGCGTGCCGCTGAACACGTCGGAGCGACTGGCGAGGAAGTGTTGTGCAACGCGTCGGGCGATGGCTTCCTCCACTTGCGCGGCCTGGAGGGCCAAAGAGGAGACAAGCCCGAGGGCCAGCAAAAGGAAGTTCAGAGGGCGTACGACCGGAAAGGAGAAAGTGGAATGTTGTTTCATGGGAGGGCGGGAATAGGTAAGCCAAAGGTGCGTCATCGGTCAGGCCGGAACAAGCGCTCAGACACCCCCATTTTTCGGGATGGCGCGGGGAGGGGCCCTGCCGCAGAACCCTATCGGAGGAATAGGCCGGAGGGTTCTACATTCGCCCGCATGTCACTACTCCAAGGCAAGGTCGCCCTCATCACCGGCGGTTCGCGCGGCATCGGCAAAGGCATCGTAGAGCGCTTCCTCGAAGAAGGAGCGGACGTGGCCTTCACCTACGTGAGCAGCCCGGAGAAGGCGAACGCGCTGGCCGAAGAACTCGGGAAGTCCGGCCGGAAAGTCATGGCCATCCAAAGCAACGCTGGGGACTTCAACAGCGCCCAGACCGCTGTGGACCAGGTGGTGAACGCCTGGGGCAGGCTCGATGTGCTCGTGAACAACGCCGGCATCACCAAGGACCAGCTGCTCATGCGCATGAGCGAGGCGGATTGGGACGCCGTGATCGCGACCAATCTCAAGAGCGTCTTCAACATGACCAAGGCGGTCATGCGCACCATGCTCAAGCAGCGCAGCGGCAGCATCATCAACATGAGCAGCGTGGTGGGGGTGAAGGGCAACGCCGGACAGGCCAACTACGCGGCCAGCAAGGCGGGTATCATCGGTTTCACCAAGAGCGTGGCGTTGGAACTCGGCTCGCGGAACATCCGCAGCAACGCCATCGCGCCGGGCTTCATCGAAACGGAGATGACAGGTGCGCTGGATCCCAAGGTGGTGGAGCAGTGGCGCGAAGGGATCCCCTTGAAACGCGGAGGCACAGCGACTGACGTGGCCAACGCCTGCGTCTTCCTGGGCAGCGACCTCAGCGCGTACATCACAGGCCAGACCTTGCACGTTTGTGGCGGGATGCTGACATGAGGTCGTCCGGCGTCGTGCGGATCTCACAAAATTTGAGAAGCGGGCGCGGGGCCTGAAGTAGTCATCTTCGCGGGCCGTGACGTTGACCACAACCTACTCGCTCTGGCTGGTGCCGTTCTGCATCGGGCTGGGGGTCGCCGCCGCTTGGCTGTTGTACCGAAGAACGTCCGAACAGCACGGCTGGAGCAAGCCGCTCCAGTGGGGCTTGGGGACGGCTCGTGCGGTGGTCGTCGCCTTTCTCGCGTTCTTCCTGCTCGAACCGATGGTGCGCATATTCCTGCGTGAGGTGCGCAGGCCGGTGATCGTGCTCGCGCATGATGGCTCCTCCTCGCTGCTGGCGATCGGGGATACCGTCGCTTACCGGGCGGCATACCCTGCGGCGTTGAACAGTCTGGCGGAGAAGCTGGGTGAAGAGTACGAAGTGCGCGAGTTCACTTACGGCGATGAGGTGAAGGAGGGACTGGACTTCTCGCAGGGAGAAGGGCGCACGGATATCGATCGGATGTTCCGCGATGTGTATGACCGCTTCGCCGGCCCCGACCTCGGTGCCGTGGTGATCGACGGCGACGGCATCTACAACACGGGCCGCGATCCGCGCCTTGCTGCCGAACGCCTCGGAGTTCCGGTCTATGCCATCGCGTTGGGGGATACCACGGTGCGGCCTGATCTCGTGCTGCGCAATGTGGACCACAACAGGATCACGTACCTCGGCAATGAGTTCCCTGTGGTCGCCCGGGTCGAAGCACGCCATTTCCGTGGCCAGAAGACCCGTGTGGCCATCCTACGGGATGGTAAGGAACTCGCCGGCAAGGACCTGGTCGTGGAAACCGATCCGTTGATCGTGGAGATACCGCTCCTGGTGAAGGCCGACGTTCCGGGCCTGCAGCGATTGACCGTGCGCGTCGCTGAGCGGGAAGGTGAGTCCAGCGCGGCGAACAATGCGCAGACCATTTATGTGGACGTGCTTGACGACCGACAGAAGATCCTGCTGCTGGCCCAGGCGCCGCATCCGGATGTCGCCGCCTTGCGCGAGAGCCTCAACGCGCTTGAAGGTTATGGTACCGATGTGGCCTACGCGGCGACTTTCCAGGGAGTACCTGAGGAATACGACCTCATCATCCTGCACCAGCTTCCGTCCGCTTATGCCGCGATCCAACCCGTGTTGAAGCGGATAGCGGAGAAGAACATCCCCACCTGGACCATCATCGGCCAGAACACGGACTTCAACCAGGTGAACGCACTGGAAGGGGGGCTGGAGATCACCAACGGGCAGCGCATGACGAACGATGCGATGGCCGGAATGGATCCCGATTTCGCCCTTTTCACCTTCGAGAACGACGACGCGCGGGCATTCGAGCGGTTTCCACCCCTACAGGTGCCCATCGGCACATATGAGTTGGGTCGGGGTGCTTCAGCGTTGATCTACCAGAAGGTCGGGGTCGTGCGTACGCAGTACCCGCTGATGGTACTGCAACCCCAAGGCGAACGCCACAGCGCGACGCTCTGCGGTGAAGGGGTCTGGCGCTGGAGACTGGCGGACCAGCAGTTGTTCAACACGCACGCGCACTTCGACAAGTTGGTACACAAGACCGTGGCCTATCTCGCCCTCAAGCAGGACAAGAGCCGGTTCCGCGTGCGTCACCCGCAGGAGTTCGCTCAGAATGACCGCGTGCTGCTCGAGGCCGAATTGTACAATGCCAGCTACGAACCGGTGAACGCTCCGGAAGCGGCCATCACCTTGACGGACGAAAGCGGCAAGGACCTCGCGTACACCTTCAGCCGCAAGGGCGACGGTTATGCGCTGGAGGCGGGCTCATTACCGCCGGGCCGGTACACATGGAAGGCGGCGGTCACGCTCGATGGTGAGCGCCTCGTGGCCAATGGTGAGTTCCTGGTGAAGGAACTCGTCGCCGAACGGCTGAGTACGGTGGCTGATCATGGGTTATGGGCCGCCATCGCCGCGCGCACGCAGGGCCTGATGACCCATGCCGCTGATGTCGACCGCATCGCGGAGGCGATCGTCGCGAAGAAGACGATCGTTCCGCGTTCCTATGCGCACGCGAGCTTCAGCGATCTGATCGGCCTGCGGTGGATCTTCTTCCTACTGCTGGCGCTGCTGACCATCGAGTGGGCGTTGCGCCGTCGCAGCGGCACCTACTGAGATCAATGGGCGACCACTAACCGCACGGCGGCACGAGCCCCGGCTTGCCCGGTCATCAGCACGGTGTACGTACCACCAGGCAGCTGGCCGGGATCGACCGTAGCATGAGCTGTGATGAGAGCAACAGAACGCCAGACCTCTCGGCCGGTGGCGTCCAAGATGCGGGCACTCATCGTCCCGAAGCCCGGACCGGCATCGATGCTGAACGGACCGGTGCCCGGATTGGGTCTGATCACCGGGCCACTGCTGGCCCAGCCTTCAGTGATACCCACCGTGGCGCAGATCTCCGTCGATGTTTCGTCCGTGAACGCTCCGTTGCCGTCGAACACCACGGTTCCGGATCCGTCCTCCAACGTGAAGTCGCCATCTCCGAATTCGCAGCACATGCCGTCGCCGTATGCATCGTGCATGGTCAACGTATAGCAGCCCTCCCCAAGGCAGATCTGCTCCTGGATCACGGTGCCGGACAGGTCATCCTGGTAAGGCCCCCCCGAGGCCACGGAGGACGAGCTTCCTTGCGGAACGAAGTCCCAGGTGGTTTCCGACCCGTAATCGTCCAGTGTAATGGTCAACGTGTAGAAGATCGCTGGGTTGGACACTTGGAACGAACGCTCCTTGCTGTCGTTCACCGGGTTCTGATCACTGTCGCCGTTGGGTGCCGAGCAGCTTGCATGGAAGACATGGGAGCCGTTGCTGACATTGATCGGACCCAATGCGATGGTGGCGGTCTGTCCCTGTGTGAGCGACCCGGTCCAGTCCGCCGTTGTCGACGCGCCACCGTCCAGGTCATAGGCGTAGGTCAACTGGGTCAGTGTCTCCGTTCCAACACACTTGATCGTGATCGATGGTTCGATGGTTCCTGTGCCACAATAGGCCTCCTCTATGCCCGTGATGCTCTGTATGGACGCATCGAGACCTTCTTGCGGGACATTGGGGTCATAGCCGTCCAGGACCTGTCCGCATGCTCCGAGGTATTCATCGAGCAGGGGGAAGCTCACACTGAACTTGCCGAAGTAGTCGTTCACGTTGTTCGAACAGTTGGCCTCGCCGCCGAACAATTGGCCTACGATGCGGTGTTCCTGGTTCCACAAACCGCTGCCGCTGCTCCCGCCTTCGGTCGTACCGTCGTCCCATGCCGAGATGTGCCAGCATTCCGCCCCGCCGAAGGTGCCGGTGGTAGCGGGGTTCTCATCGAAGCTGATCTTCTTGATGTCCCCACTGGGATGGTGTACGCAAGTGGTGCTTGTAGGTGCCGTTCCGGTCGCGTCCCAGCCGGCGTAGTACACACCATAACCGGCTGGAGGTACAGTGTTCAATTCGAGCAGGGCCACATCGCTACCGGGGCTGTTCACCAACAAAGTGGCACCGCTGACGGTCTGGTTCGTCGGGCCGTTCGTGGTGGGCGTGCATGTCGGACTTTCCCAGTTGAAGCGGAACACCCAGTTGCCCGTATTCTGTCCTTGTGTGCAGTGATTGGCCGTAAGGAAATAGGGTGTGCCATCCTGCGCGCAATTGTTGATCAAACTGCCCGTGCAGTAGCCATTGCCGCCCACGACGATCATGGCCACCGACGAGATCTCGTTCTGCCAGGGATCGCCTTCGGGGCAGATCGTGTTGTTGTTGCAGGCCCCGCTATCGCCAAGACCTTTGGCCGATGTGGGCACGGCACGATAGGCATGGGTTACCTGGGAAATGCGCAAGTGGCCCTGCCCGAGGATGTCCGCTGGTTGCAGGTACTCCACGGTGATCCGGTCACCGGAAAGCTGACCGACGCCCATGTGCCCAAGACCGCCCGAGCTGGCTTGCGTGAATCCTCCAAGCACCTCACCCGCCGGGTTGTACACGAATACGAGCGCACCGGTCGGAACCTGGTATTCGCTGAATTCGAAATTCACGGCCAGCGCTTCCTGGCAGAGCAGTTCCAGGCGCCACAGGCGCGTTCCGTCCTCAAGCTCGTTCCATGTGCCGCTGTTCTCCATGGTAAGGTCGGTGGTGTGGTTCACACCGAATCGGAAGGGGCCTTTGATGCCCAGCGCGGCGTTGGCGGCATCCTCAGCCAGCAACGCTTCACGGTCCACCGCCTGGAAGGTCTGGCGTTGAGGTTTTGGGAGCCCTCGCTTCTCCGCTTTCGTTCCGATCGGTGTTCCTCCGAAGGCGATCTGGGAATGGGCCGAGGTGGCCAGGGACACGAGCAGAAGACAAGCTATCAGGGTGCGCATCAGGTACAGGTTCGTTGGGCGAAATGTAGGATCCGGGCGCGCCGCAAGCTCACCATACATCGCCTCCGAAAGGGATCCTGTCCTTCTTACGGATCAGCGGCTCTTGACCACCGCCAGCGAGAACCAGCGGCCGCCCAATTGACAGCGCATGATGTAGGTGCCTGAGGCGAGTGTTGACACATCAAGCCGCTGGCGCTCGACGCCGTTGGGGAAGATCCCATGCAGGAGCGTTCGGCCCATCAGATCGCTCAGGTCCCAAGGTACCGCAGCCAGCGTACCGGCAGGGAGCAGCACGTTCACGTGACTTTCCGTGGGATTGGGATATACAGCGATGGCCGTGCCGGAGTTCTCCGGAATGCCTACACCTGCCAGGCAGAATTCGCGCACTTCACCGTCGTCGTAGTCGCCATCGCTCTCCACATGCGTACCGAAGGCACTGCTGATCGTGTAGTTGCCATCCACATCATGTCCGCAGCATATACCATCGCCGAACACATCATCGATCGTGAACACATAGCATGCGCTGCCGAGGCAGAACTCGCGGATGATGGGGTTGACGTTGCCCGGTGCATACGGACCGCCACTGTACAGGATGGTCCCTTCTTCGTTGGCGAGGGTCCACGTGATGTCCTCCCCATGTTCGTCCGGTTGAAGGTGAAGCGTGACGAGTTCTCCCGGTGAGTTCGCCACGAAGTCGAGCTCGAAGCTGTCATCTGCTGGATCACCATCAGGAAGCCCGTTGGGAGAGGACGTTTGCACGACCAGCGTCTGCGGGCCGTTCAGGATGCCGATGGCCGGCAGTGGAACGTTCGCTGTTTGCTGTGGTGCGAGGTTGCCGCTCCAGGTGACGATGGCGCTTGCCCCACCGATGATACCATAGGTGATGGTGACTTCCTCGAGGAAGGCCGTGCCGTTGTTCTTGAGTGTGACCAGCGGCTCGACCAAGGTGTCATTGCACACGTTCGCCGGAACGTTCGCGACGCTTGTGATCGCCGCGTTGTGCGGAATGGTGGGCTCGGTGTATCCGGGATCCAGACCACTGAGGGTATCGCATTCCCCCAGCCATTGCACGAGCAGGGGATAGCTCACATCGAAGCGACCGTAGTAGTCATCGATGTTGTTGCTGCAACTGGCCGTGCCGCCATAGAGCTGGCCGATGATGCGATGGTCCTGGTTCCAGAGCGCACTACCGCTGCTCCCGGGTTCGGTGGTACCGCTCTCGTAAGCGAAGCAATGCCAGCAATCCGCAGGTCCATTGCCCACGTCGATGTTCTGCTGCGCCGCAGCATTGTTGTCGTGGGTTATTTTCTTGATGTCACCACGAGGATGGTGAATGCACACGGTGCTGTCCGGGATCGTTCCTGTGGCGTCCCAACCGCTGTACGTGACATCGAATTCGGGTGGGGGCTGGCTGTTGAGTTGCAGGAACAGCATGTCGCTGCCCGGGTTGGCCACCAATTGGGTGCAGCCGCTCACGGTCTGGTCGGTCGGTGCGTTCTCGGTAGGCTCGCACACGGGACTGTCCCAGTTGAAGCGGAAGACCCATGCGTCAGGCGAGGATGGAGGGTTGCCCAGACAGTGGTTGGCGGTCAGGAGGTAGGGGATGCTGTCGTTGTTGCAGTTGTTCAACAAGGTGCCGCTGCAATAGCCTCCACCAGCGATGATGCAAGCGACGGAGCGGATCTCCGGTCTCCAATCATCACCTTCCGGGCATATGGTGTTCACATTGCATGCGCCGCTATCGCCGAAGTCGCGATCCAGGCCGGGAGCTCCGCGATACACATGCACGACCGTTCCTATGGTGATCAGACCGGTGCCCCAAGCATCCGCAGGTTCCTGATATTCGATCGTGACCCGATCGCCAGGGATCGGTTGTACGCCCAGCACATGATGCCCCGGGTTGCTTTGCGCGGTGTAGCCGCCCAGCACTTTGCCATGCTCATTGTAAAGGAAGACATGTCCGCCATCGGGTACTACATAGTTGCTGAAGATCACCCCGATGCCCAAGGCTTGGGGGCAGTGCAGTTGAACGCGCCACACACGGCTTCCATCGTTCCTGACCGACCAGGTGCCTGAATTGTCGTTCGACAGGGCCACCTGATGCTCAAAGCCGAAGCGGTACGGGCCTTTTCGACCAGAAGCTTCGTTATGGGCATCCTGTGCCAGCAGCGATGGGACGTCAACTGCGGGCAGCTCGATAAGAGGGGAGGTGGGCAGATCGTTCCGGCGGTTGTCCGCCCCGATCGGCAGGCCGCCGAAGGAGAGCTGGGCCAGAGCCTCGCCTGCGGAGGCTATGGATGCCGCGCAAACGGTGATGCGTAGTGCTCGAAGCATGGCAAGGTTGGTTGCTGGACAGACGAAGAACACCGGTCTTCCGTTGCCGCGATGAAAGTAAGGAGCCCACGCTCTCCGGCCCTGACCGGTCTTGACCGTGTACAGGGCTAAGGTGTGCGCATGCGCTCATAGACGAGCTTCGACAAGGAAGCGATCGCGCCGGCAAGCGAGTCCACATCCGCCCCGCGTGTCATCACCGTGATCAGGTAAGGGCTGCCAGGAACGTAGACCAGTCCGGTCTCGTGCAACTGTTTTTCCTGCGCGTTCCTGGATTCACCGGGATTGTGCGCGGCCTCGACCCCGGCAGGCAGTCCGGCAACGAGGCCTTTGTTGAACGTAGCGCGGGTCATCAGCTCAACCGCGTACTCGGAATCCATGGGGCTCAACAACGATGAATTGTAAAGGGCCTTCATGAAAGTGGAGAAGTCGCGAACGTTCATCCGGTAGTCCTTCGAACCCGCATCCGGAGCCCTCAGACCCAACCCGGTGAATGCGCTGACGTACTTCGAGGGCGGGATGTTCCTCAGCAACACGTTCGTGGCCCGGTCGTCCGAATGCGCTATGGATAGTTCCAGGAGTTGGCGCACCGTGTAGGAGCGTCCAGGTTGAGCCTGCTCGGAATGGATCGCTGTGTTGTTCATCACCCCTCTGTCCCGCTCGTCGCAAACGAATGTCCGATCCAGTGTTCCGGCCTCAACTTCATTCATCGAAAGCCAGGCCAGCATCAACGGCACGTTCAGCATGGAGCCCGGATCATATTCCTCGTCCCCGTTGTACCAGGTCCATTCGGCCCTGTGGAAATCGCGCAGATAGACCGAGGCAGAGGCCACCTTCCCGGCCGCCTTCATGGCATCCACCGCTGTTCCGATGCTTCTGCGTAACGTCTCGAAGCGGGGTGATTCGCACATCGGCTCCGAGTAGAGCAAGGGCCGTACCCGCTTGAAGCCGGCCACGTGCACGATGTTGTACGCGCAATCCGGTGCGCTTTTCACCGGAATGGAAGGCACCGTCACCTTCGCGCCCGCAGCATTCTCGTTCATCCCGATGATCAGGTACGAGATCACACCACCGATGACCACAGCTACCGCCAGCGAGACAACGGGGATCGTGCGCTTGTACATAAGCCTGTGATCAGGGCCGGCCAAAGCACCCATGGCCAGTGAAGTAGACCGCCGGAAGGTTCCGCCGCTTGACGCTTTTGACGGAAGTGGCGATACGATCGACCGGTTGCGATATCAGCCGAGTGAGACCCGGGCGAAGGGCTGGAGCTTTACCTTCCATGTTCGGAGGTGGTGGCTCTCCCTTGGTACACTGCTCTTCAATTCGAGCTCATGCGGTCGTAGACCAGACGCGAGATGGCGGAAATGGCACTGGCCAGTGAATCAGGGTTGGCCCCGCGTGTCATTACCGTGATCAGGTATGGGTTGCCATCTGCGTACACAAGGCCCGTTTCGTGGAGCTGACGCAGCACCTCCGTGCCTTCCTCCCCGAATTTGTGAGCAACATCCACTCCTTTGGGAAGCCCCGCGACAAGGCCCTTCGTGAAGGTCGAACGGGTCATCAGTTCCAATGCGTATTCCGAACGCATCGGTCCCAGGAGGGAGGAATTGAACAGCGCCTTCATGAAAACCGAATAATCCCTCACGTTCATGGGGTATGCTCTCGCGGTGACGTCCGGTTTCGGGAGGCCCAGGTCCGTGTACGTTTTCACGTAACGGGGTATGGGAACATGCCGCATGAGCAACGTGGTCGCCCGGTTATCCGATAAGGCGATCGAGAATTCCAGCAACTGCTCCACCGTGTACGCTACATTGGGTTGGATCTGAGCTTCAGGGAATGCCGTATGTTGGGGTACGTTGGCATCCATCAGTTCGCAGGTATAGATGCGTTTCATCAGGCCCGGATCCTCTTCGGCCATGGACAGGTAGGTCAGCAGTAACGGGATCTTGAGCAGTGAGCCGGGATCGTAGATCTCATCACCATTGTACCAGGTCCATTCGGCCTGTTTGAAGTCGCGGACGTAAACCGATGCGGAAAGCACCTGACCTGATGCCTTGAGGTCGTTCACCAGGTCGCCTACCGAACCGCGCAAGCCTTCCAGGCGGGGAGACTCGCACATAGGTTCCGAGAACAGCAATGGCCGTACCCGGTTGAAACCGTCCACTCGCGCCACTGAATAGCTGCAACCGCTGTTCACGGTGGCTCGCACAGCAGCAGGCTTCACGGGAGGTGCAGGGTCCAGGAACGCGTACGACACAGCCCCGCCGACCAGGGCAGCCATCACCATGGATACAAGAGAGACACTGTTCTTCTTCATGATGCTCATCGATCGCTCAGCACGGGGAAGAGACAACGAAACAGCCCGGGTGGATGCCTCAGCTTCGTCGTTTTGGACAGAACTGGCATTCGGATAGACCAGTGCCCCGTTCCGTTATTCGGTTCGAGGTCAATGACGTTTTCGTGACAGAACACCGTTCGTCATTTCGTCGAGCAGGAACGCTGTTCGTCGATAGTCGCTCTGGCGGAGGCTGCCCGTGGTCAGCCTGATCGTGGTCAGGCGGTGCTCTGCGCCTCCGTCTTCTCCGTAGAACCGGAGCGGCGTTCGTCGATCAACTTGCGCATGGCGAAGAGTTCATCGCGCAATTGCGCGGCTGCCATGAAGTCGAGCTCCTTCGCCGACTTGCGCATCTGGGCTTCGAGGATCGAGGCGTTCTTCTCCAGTTGCTCCACCGTCATATAGCCCACGACCGGATCGGCCGCCAGGTTGCGCTCTTCCGGTTCCACGTAAGCGCGCGGCTTGCCGTCATTGTATCGGTCCAGAACGCTGGTCTGCTTCATCACATCAGTGCGGTCCCGCTTGATCTGCCTGGGCACGATACCGTTCGCCTCGTTCCAGGTCATCTGTTTCGCACGACGGCGTTCGGTCTCGTCGATGGTGCGCTGCATGCTCTCGGTCACCTGGTCCGCATAGAAGATCACGAGGCCGTTCACGTTCCGGGCGGCACGTCCGGCGGTCTGTGTGAGCGACCGGTTGCTGCGCAAGAAGCCCTCTTTGTCCGCGTCCAGCACGGCGACGAGCGAGACTTCGGGCAGGTCCAAGCCTTCGCGCAGAAGGTTCACTCCGACGAGCACATCGAACATGCCCAAGCGCAACTGGCGGAGGATCTCGATGCGCTCCAGGGTCTCCACGTCGCTGTGGATATACCGGCAACGCACCCCGTTCTTGCCCAGGAATTCGTTGAGTTCCTCGGCCATGCGTTTGGTAAGCGTGGTCACCAGCACGCGTTCGTCCTTCTTGTGCCGTTCCCGTACCTCGAAGAGCAGGTCGTCGATCTGGTTCTTGCTCGGGCGCACGCTGATCGGTGGGTCGAGCAGGCCCGTGGGCCGCACGACCTGCTCGACCACGACGCCTTCGCTCCGTTCCAATTCGTAGTCCGCAGGTGTCGCGCTCACGAAGATGGTCTGACCGATGAGCTCTTCGAACTCTTCGCCTTTCAACGGTCGGTTGTCCATGGCGCTCGGCAGCCGGAAACCGTATTCCACGAGGTTCTTCTTCCGCGAACGGTCGCCACCGTACATGGCGCTGATCTGGCTCACCGTCACATGGCTCTCATCGATCACCATCAGGAAATCGTCCGGGAAGTAGTCCAGCAGGCAGAACGGCCGCTGACCCACCTGGCGCTGGTCGAAGTACCTGCTGTAATTCTCGATGCCGCTGCAATAGCCCAGTTCGCGCATCATCTCCAGGTCGTAGAGCGTGCGTTCCTCAAGCCGTTTCGCTTCGAGGTGTTTGCCGATCTCGTTGAAGAAGGAGACCTGCTTCACCATGTCATCCTGGATCGCGTGGATCGCCGCGTTCATCGTGTCCCTGCTGGTGACGAAGATGTTCGCCGGATAGATCGTGGTGGCGTCCATCGTCTCCAACGTCTTCGCGTTCGCCGTATCGAATCGCTCGAGGCGCTCGATCTCGTCACCCCAGAAGTGTATCCGCACCCCCTCGTCCGCGTAGGCCAGATAGACCTCCACCACATCGCCGCGGACCCGGAAGTTGCCCCGGCTCGTGTCCGCGTCCCTTCGGCTGTACAGGGCGCTCACGAACTGGTGCAGCAGGTTGTTCCGGCTGATCTTCTGGCCCTTCTTCACATGTACCACGGTCTTGTGGAACTCGGACGGGTTGCCGATGCCGTAGATGCAGCTCACGCTGGCCACCACGATCACGTTCCGGCGCCCGCTCATCAAGGCGCTCGTCGCGCTGAGCCGCAGCTTCTCGATCTCCTGGTTGATCGAAAGGTCCTTTTCGATGTACGTATTGCTCGTCGGGATGTACGCCTCCGGTTGGTAGTAATCGTAGTAGCTCACGAAGTACTCCACGCGGTCCTTCGGGAAGAAGTGCTTGAACTCACCGTACAACTGAGCGGCCAGGGTCTTGTTGTGGCTCAGGATCAACGCCGGGCGGTCCAGCTGCGCGATCACATTGGCGATGGTGAAGGTCTTTCCGCTGCCGGTGACACCGAGCAATGTCTGGTACGGAACGCCATCACGCGCCCCTTCCACCAGCTGTTTGATCGCCTCGGGCTGGTCGCCTGTGGGCGTGAATTCGGATATCAGTTCGAAGGGCATGGGCCGCGAAGCTACCGCGACCACCCTCGGATCACTCCTTGACGAACCGGTGACAGGACCTCCGGCCGTCAAGTGCGCTGGCCTCCAACACGTAGACGCCAGGGGCCAACGCATTCACCCGCAGGCAATGGTCGGTGAAGGCACCGTGAATGTTGAGCATTTCCGATCCGCGTGCGTCCAGGACCCGGAGCTGGCTTCGAGGTATCGGTGTTGTGATCCGGATATGATCTGTTGCAGGTGAAGGGAACAACATGATCCCGGATGACATGGACCGCTCACCCAGGTCGGTCTGGCTCTGAACCAACAACCCGACCACCGGCACGCTGTTCTCCAGGCCCATGTCCACTCCGGGTGTCATCGGGAGGATGTGGTAACCGAGCATGGGATAATCCACCTTCAAACTCCAGGTCCGGTTCTCGGGCAGGTCAGTCCGAAGCAGGACACGCGGTGAGGTCCCTTCGGTGGAGCCACGTTCAAAGGTGAACTCAAGCATGAAGCCCATGCCCGGGCCCGTCCATTGGAACCAAGGAGGTTCCGTCGCGGTGAAGCACAAAAGACCTGCCGACAACGTGGTATCCAGCAGTTCTTTCAGATAGATGAAGCCTGCGTTGAAAGGTTCGTCGAAGGAATCGAAGGCTGGCTGGACGCAGTTCTTCAAGCCGAAGTGGATGTCCATGACACAGGCTGGGTCAATGGGGTCATCATCCACTACGGTCATGCAGATCCCTGTGATCACATCGTCGGGTTCGAGTCCGGCATCGATCAGCTCGTCGGAATGGAGGATATAGTGCGTTTTACCCGCCATGCCCACCGTGTTCGGGTAAGTTGTGTTGTATTCGTTGGTGCTCACGCCGTTCGGCGTTCCGATCCAGAGCGTGTCGTACTGTGCGTTCACGTCGCGTACGCAAAAGAGCAGGAAGGCGCTCAAGAGCATCTGTCTGGTCATGGCGTCCAGGATCAAGTAGGAGACGGCAGGAAGTGGTTCCGGTTGCGCGACCGGTCCACGCGAAAGTTAGTCCTCGGGTGGTCGCGGATATTGATGACTTTCGTGCCCGCTTGAACAGACCATGAACACGAGGAACTTCATCGCCACCCCGCTCTTATTGCTTCTTCTCGCTTCTTGTGGCGGCGAACTGCCGCCAGGCAACGAACCGCAGCCAACCCCGACGACCGGGACGAACACCACACCGCGTCTGGATCTCTTCGCGCTCCGGGCGAGCAATGGCAACTATGTCTCTTGCACCATGACCCCGGACTCCGCAGGCCAGGTGGCACTCTACGCGAACCGGCCAACGATCGGTCCGAACGAGGTGTTCACGGCATGGTACAGCGATGATGGACGATTCGGATTCAAGGCCCAGAACGGGAAATTCATCACAGCCGACCGCAATTTCGGTGGCAAACTGGTGGCGGATCGTGACTTCGTGGGCGAATGGGAGAGCTTCGAACTCATACCGGCAGGTGACGGCCTGTTCTCGCTGAAGAACACGAACGGCAAGTTCGTTGGGCCCCATTACGAGCTGCCTGGCGCGCGTGCCACCCAGCTTTTGGCGGACAAAGGCGAGGCCTTGGATTGGGAGCGGTTCACCGTCGTGGAGGATCCGGCCATCGGACAATGAGAACGGGTCCTTCAATAGTCCGAGGCGTTGTGCGCGGGCTGCTCCACGCGTTGATGGCTTGTTTGTTCCTGGCATGCCATGCACAGAAACCGGTCGCGCCCGCTTCCGCTTCGGTCTTTGTCGTGAGGCATGCTGAAAAAGCGGATCCATCCGACCCGGATACACCGCTCTCCGAGGCCGGCGAGATGCGTGCGCAGGCCCTGGCCTCAACACTCAAGGGCAAGGGAGTGAACGCGGTCTACGCCACGGAATTCAAGCGCACCCAACAGACGGCAAAGCCTACGGCACAAGCCGTTGGTGTGGACGTGATCATCATCAACAATGCGGATAGGCCCACGCTCATCGAGCGGGCCAAGTCCGCACCCATGGGTTCGGCGGTGTTGATCGTTGGGCACAGCAATACCGTCCCGGACATCGTACGCGAGCTCACGGGGGAGGCGGTTGATGGCATATCAGAGAACGAATTCGACAACTTGTACGAAGTGGTCTTTGAGGCGGATGGCCAAAAGCATCTGGTGCGTTCCAAGTACGGTGAACCGTCCCGCTGATCGGAGCGTTACTTTCACGCACCGATGTTCTTCAAGCGGATCCTCTACTACCTGAATCCGGCCACGCTCTTCGGCAAGGGCGATCCGAACGTGAACGTGCGCATGATGCATGGCATCAACCGCATCAGCATCCTGATGTTCCTGGCGTGTCTGGTCGTCCTGATCGTGAAGGGCTGCACGCGTTAGCTCGTGATCACCGTATGGAGATGAGCTGGCCCAAGCTCAGCCGGCTCCCGTCAGCGCGAACGGCGAACACCACGATGGCCCCTTGATAGCCTTGGTCGATTGGAATGCGGATGGTCCCGGTTCCAGAAGGGAACAAACGTTGCGCGAGCGTTCGTCCGGTGATGTCCGAGCAGACCACTGTCCACTGTTCCTGATCCGCACCGGGTCGGTTCACGACAACGTTGCCGGTCACAGCGTCGAAGGAGGTCAGGAATACGGCGGCGTCTTCCACATCGGGTAGCACCATGGGCAACCCCTCCGCCGTTGAATTGAATGTGGTCACCGGCCTGCTGAACGTGGTACCCGTTGTGGCGTTCGCCGGGAGCGGGTTGTCCAAGTAAGTGTTACCGTGGGACACGTCGAAGCCGGTAGTTACCTGCACCCACTTCGTCGCGGTGTAGGGAAGATCCTCCACCAGCCGAACCGCCGGACTGCTTCCTATCGGGCTACCACGTTGCCAGCTGACATCGAGCACCAGGTTCTGTGCCCCGTCCCACATGAACCCGCCTCCGATCAAGGGGAAATGGATGGCTCCGCTGTCGACCACGAAAGCGGTATTACTGTAGACGTTCAATTGTGCGGAAGCCGCGACCACCTCATCCCAATCGACATCCAAAGGAGTACTCTGTGCGGCCACGTAGGGTCCGAAGTTGCTGAGTCCTGAATTTCCCAAACGCAGATCCACCCTGAGGCCAGGGCAGTTCACGAAGGTGTCACAGGGATACTCGGAGCCGATCGCGTAAAAAGTGACCTTGGTGATCGGGCCGGGGCATACGCCAGCAGCGATCAGTTCGGCGGCCGGGAAGATGTATTGGTAACGCCCCCCCCGGCGAATGTTGCTCCCGGTGTTCGTGGAGAAGGGTGTATCCGGATTCCCGGGTACCGGCGTTCCATCATAGGTACCTACCGTGATGTCCGCGCATTGGGGAAAGGTTTCCGTTGCGCAGGTCGCGATGAACGCCATCATCAAGAGTGCGGGTCTGCTCATGGGTCGGTCGTTTGATGACCACAAGTTTAGCAGCAACTGAACGGCCCGGCGTCATCCGTTCGGATGACCTGCCAGGACGGGAGCTACGCTCAGTTCGAGCTCCAGATACCCCAAGCGGCCTCAGCCTGCTCGCGCAGCATGCCCAACCCGCCGATGGTCCGGGCGCCCATCTCTTCACCGTGCTTCAGGAAACGCGTGCGTTCCGGGTTGTATACCAGGTCGATCAGCACGTGCTTCGGGGTAAGCGCTTCGTAGGGCAGGGCAGGGGCGGACTCCACATGCGGGTGCATACCGAGCGGCGTCGTGTTGATGATGAGCCTGCACACGCTGATCACCGTGCGGTCCACCATGTCCCAGGTGAGTTCTCCCCGGGAGCGATCTCGGCTCACCACGCGGAACCGGATGCCTGCTTCACGCAGCACGTACGCCACGGCGCGGCTGGCACCACCACTGCCGAGCACCAATGCGCGCGGTCGGATATCGCTTCCCGGTTCCTGCAATCCAGCCAGCTCAGGGGTCACGAGCTTGCGGAATCCATGCACGTCCGTATTGTGGCCCGTCAGATGCCCGTCGCGGACGGTAACCGTGTTGACCGCACCCACGGCGGCGGCCAGTGGATCGAGGCCGGAGAGATAGGGGATCACGTTCTCCTTGTACGGTATCGTCACGTTGAAGCCGCGCAGTTCGGGCGTGTCGGCCAGCAACGCCGGGAGATCCCCGATGGCCGGTAACTCGAAGAGGTCGTAGCGGCAGTCCGAAAGGCCTTCCCTGCGGAACTTCTCCGAGAAATGCTCCTGGCTGAAGGAGTGCGACAATGCGCGACCGATCAATCCGTAACGCTGCACGGGGCAAAGAACGGATCCTGTGGGGATCTATTGCCCGGCTTTCGCCCCGAACCGCTGCTTGGCGAATTCGATGATCATCGGGAGCACGCTCAGGAATACGATACCCAGGATCACCAGCTTGAAGTTCTTCTGTACGACCTCACTGGTACCGATCACGTAGCCGGCCACGAGCATCGTCCCTATCCATAGGGCTCCTCCCAGGATGTCGAAGGGCAGGAACTTGCGGCGATAGTCCATGGCGCCGATGCCCGCCACGAACGGACAGATGGTACGGACGATGGGTACGAAGCGGGCGATGATGATCGTCTTGACGCCGTACTTCTCGAAATAGCCGTGCGTCTTGTCCAGGTGCTTCTGCTGGACGAGGTCGCGGCCGAAAGTCTTCCACTTGACGATACGCGGACCGAAGAAGCGGCCGATCCAATAGTTCAGGTTGTCACCCAGCACCGCTGCCGCGAACAGGAGAACGAAGAGCAAGGGAAGGCTCAGTTGGGCATTGGCGCCGGCTGCGAGCGAACCCGCCACGAAGAGGAGTGAGTCCCCTGGAAGGAACGGCATGACCACCAGACCGGTCTCCACGAAGATGATCAGGAAGAACAGCCCGTAAACGAGCGAGCCGTGGGCCGCCAGGAACGCATCGATCGTCGGTTTGGTGTCCTTGAGCAGACTGATCAGGAAGTGGATGATGTCCATGCGTTGAGCGCCATAGCCTGGCGTAGGCGTTATCGGGAAAGACCGATCGCGAAACTCAGCACGGCAGGTGTCTGACCTGTATAGAGCGAGTGCGAAGTTGTCAACAAGAGGTTTCGCTGGATAGGTGTATCGCCTACATTCGATGCGCTGCTAAGCCCGTGTCTACCACGCGGGATCGTTTTCCCGGTCGTCGTGTTGCTCATGCGACGACCAACTGGACCTGGAAAATGCGCCACGGCAATTCCGCTCTGGCCGAACTTTAAGCACGCCATGAAAAAGAGAGAGACAAGTCGAACGGCAAAAAGGTCTTGAGCGCACACAGGCCTTGCCAGTGCTGC
>CAZYPC010000085.1:5622-19498 GCA_964649165.1 uncultured Chryseobacterium sp. | reverse complement strand
CCGGCCCATCCACATACTCCGGAGCTTTCTCGCACCCGGTGAACGGCAGCAGCAGCAACAGCAAAGCCGCTAAGGCAGGAAAGGTGACGCGCTTTTTCATGCTCCTTGGCCCGTGAGAGGTGGTGGTACTCGCAAAGAAAGGGTTTTCGGGCAATGGCAAAAATCCACACGGCTCCGGCAGCATACCGAAGGCCCGACATGGCCAGCCCTGATCAGAGCACCTGCTCCACGATCCGGTCGACGGTGATGCCCTCGGCCTCGGCCTTGTAGTTGCGTACCAGGCGGTGGCGAAGAATGGGCTTGGCCACGGCCTGCACGTCCTCGATGTCCGGACTGAATTTGCCGCGCGTGAGGGCGTGGCATTTCGCGCCGATCACCAGGTATTGGCTCGCACGCGGGCCCGCGCCCCAGCTGATGTGGTCGTTGATGATGCCGGGCACACCATCCCGCCCGGGCCGGGTGCGGCTGGCGAGCTTCACCGCATACTCCACGACGTTGTCCGCAACGGGTATGCGGCGTACCAGCCCTTGGTAGAACTGGATCTCCTCGCCACTGAGCACGGGCTTCACGTCCGGCAGGGTATCGCTCGTCGTGGCCTTCACGATGGCGAGTTCCTCAGCGTAAGCCGGGTAGTCCAGATGGATGTTGAACATGAACCGGTCCAACTGCGCTTCGGGAAGCGGGTACGTACCCTCCTGCTCGATCGGGTTCTGTGTGGCCAGCACGAAGAAAGGCTCGGGCAGGGGCCATGTCCTCCCCGCCGCGGTGACGGACTTCTCCTGCATCGCCTCGAGCAGTGCGGCCTGGGTCTTGGGCGGTGTGCGATTGATCTCGTCCGCGAGGATGATGTTGGCGAAAAGCGGCCCCTTGATGAACTTGAATTGCCTGTCCTGATCGAGGATCTCGGCACCGATGATGTCGCTCGGCATCAGGTCGGGTGTGAACTGGATGCGGTTGAAGCTCAGGCCCAGCGCCTTGCCGACCGTATTGACGAGCAGGGTCTTGGCCAATCCGGGTACCCCGACCAGGAGCGCGTGGCCCCGACTGAAGATGGCGATCAGCACATCATCCACCACCGCGTCCTGACCGACGATGGCCTTCTGCACCTCGTTCTTCAGCGAGCGGTATTTCGCGCCGAAGTCTTCCACGGCTCTGGGATCGTTCATTCGTTCCATCTCGTTGTCGGTTGTCTGTTATCGGTCGTGGTCATGAGGTCTGTGAGGCTCGCGCGATGGCCTCATTCACTGGTCTGCCGGATCCAGCCGTGCTTGAACAAGCAATCCGCGTATTCAGGGATCACGCGCACATACACGCCGCTCAGCTTCTCGTTGACCCACCGGTCCACAGAGCGCTCCCGTACGGCGTTGGTCGCGGCTTCGCTCACCAGCGGATAGTCGGCCACCAGATCCATCACATGCGGTTCCGTGCGTTTCATCAACAGGAAGACGCGGAAGCCCTTTTCGCCTGACGGCAGCTCGAAGGCCTGCGTAACGCTGAGGGATCCAACGCCCAGTTTGTCCAGCACAAGGAACGTCTGCTGGTCCAGGTCGCCCACAGCCCAGCGTGGGCTGTTGCGGTCCGGTTCGATCACCAGGCCGTTGGTGCCCTTGGTCTCCTCATCGTCGTTCAAATCGGTAGCGGCCTTCGCGAAGCTGACCTTGCCATCGCGGATCAGCGTGGCCACGCTATCCATGTAGGTCTTCGCCAGGCGCATGTCCTCCTGCGTGCTCTCCACCTTGAACAGGATGTGCCGCGCGTTGTACTGCTCGCCGCGCCGCTCGATCATGTTCATGATGTGGTAACCGAACTCCGTCTTGAACACCGAGCTGATCTCGCCATCCTTGAGGCTCAGCGCCACCGCGTCGAACTCGGGCACCATGACGCCCTGCGGTACCATGCCCAGTTCGCCGCCTTTCGCAGCCGAGCCCGGATCCTGGCTGTTCAATGTGGCCGCCACCTCGAAGGTGACCTTGCCCTCGACGATGCGCGTGCGCAGGTCCTCCATCTTTTTCTTGATGCGGCGGTCCTCCTCGAGCGACGGCCTGGCGTATTTCACGATGCGCCCGAACTCCACCGCCGCGTTGATGAACGGCAGGCTGTCCTTCGGGATGTCCTTGTAGAATTTCTCCACCTCCTTGGGTGTCACGCTCGCATCCCCGGTGATCTTCTGTCGCATCTGCTGGCCCAACAACTGGTCGCGCACCTGATCGCGGAAATCGGCTTTGATCCGCTCGATCGACTTGCCGTAGAACTTCTCCAGCTTGTCCCTTCCTCCGATCTGCTGCTCGAAGTAGCTGATGCGCCGGTTCAGTTCGGCTTCCACCTGCTTGTCGTCCACCGTCACGCTATCGATGCGCGCCTGCTCCAGCAACAGCCGGTCGAACATCAGGTCCTCCATGCAGGCGCATCCGCTTTTGATGCTCGGGGCCTCGCCTTGGGACTTTACCTGTTCCAGGCATGAAACGAGCTCGCTGTAGAGCACGATGCGACCGGCCACGTTGGCCACCACACGGTCGATCACCTGTGCCTGCGGCTGTGCCATGAGGGCACCGCCGCACAGCGCCAGTGCGCTGGCGAACGGCCTAATGGATACGCACGTCATTGCTGGCCAGTGCATGGTCGTAAAGGTCTTTGCGCATCTGCTCGATCAGCTTGAGCTTCCGCTGGTTGATGAGGATCGACCGGATCTCCGCCCGCACGAGGGCCAGCGGTGAAACGCTGTCCTTCACGCGATGCTCCAGGAGGTCGACGAAGAACGTGCCAACGCTGTCGGCCACCGTGACCTTGCGTTGCCGGGGTATCCAATCGGTCGGATTGTCCGGGCGAAGCGGCACCTGTTGTTGCAGTTCGGTGAACGCGATCCAATCGTCGTGCGTGTCGTTGATCGTCGATCCGCGCTGGGCCAGCAACACCTCCAGGTCGTGGAAATTCTCCGGCTTGTCGCTGCGCCAAAGATCCTCCACTTTCCTCAGGACCCGCTTGTCGGTCTCCCTCAATTTGAACCACCGGGCCCGGACGATATTGTCCTTGAGCTCGAAGTTCTTCTCGTTGGCCTTGTAGTACGCCCCGATCTCGTCCGCGCTGATGTTGGTATCGAGCTTCTGGCGGACCAGGGCCTCTTCGTAGGCGTATACGATGAGCGATTCGCGGTAGTCGCGCAGCTGCTGCTCCACGTCCTTCTGCGCGTTGCTGAGGTTCTCCTCGGCCTTGTGGAGCAGCACCCGCTCACGCGCCCATGCATCGATGAACTGGCGTGCCAGGGCCATGCTGTCCTCCTTCGCAACGCCCGGCGGGATCATGCGCACCAGATCACTGCGATAGAGCTTCTCCTGATAAGCTTCCGCCACGGGCGGATCCTCGTCCGTTTCCAGTGCGGTGGCGCAACCCGAAAGGAGAAGGGCGGCGATCGCCGCCGCCCTTCCGATCCGTTGGATGCCCGATCCGTGCATGTATCAGTGGATGCTGTAGAGCACTTCCTGCTCGACCTTCACCGGGTACTTCGCGCGCAGTTCCTTGATCCAGTCCTTCTCCAATTGGTCCTGGTAGGCTGCGGTCACCAAGCCGCGCGCGTCGTTGAGCGCTTTGGGCTCAGGAGCCACGATGCGCTTGAGGTCGGCGAACACGATCTTGCCTTCCACCGACTGGTCCGGCGTAAGGCCCGGCTTGTCCATACCCTTGATCATGGGCTTCTCCTCCTCGGTGAAGATGCCGCTCTCGACGTCCACCAATGCGCTCTTGTCATCCTTGTTCACGCTCTTGATGATCTCCAGCCCGCGCTTGCCCTTCTTGTGAAGACCGCGCACCTGCTTCGCCACGTCCGCGTTGACGCAGGTGAAGATGTCGAGGTCGTACCGCACCGGGTGCATGTAGTTCGTCTTGTTCTGCTCATAGTACGCCTGCAGACCGGTGCTGTCCTTCACCGCCTTGCTCCACACCTTCTGGTCCGTGAGCTCGAACAGCAGGATTCCATCGCGGTACTCCTTCATCAACATGCGGAATTCAGGGTACTTCGTTTCGAGCTGGCCATCCTCGTAGGCCAGGATCTCATCATCCACGTATTGCTTGAAGCGCTCCTGGATGTACTGGCCGACCGGAACCGAGGCCTCACGCTTCTGTTTGCTCTCCAGGTAGTCCAGGAACTGCTGCTGGCTCCAGCTCTTGCCATTGATGCTGAAGACCGGCTTGGTCATGTCCTTCGCCTTGGCGCGGTCGTATTTCCAACCCTGATGCGTATCGCGCACCACCACCGTGTCTTCCGGTGAGCGCTTCAGCTCATCGTGCTTGCGGCTGCGGATGTTCACCACTTTGCCGGCCTGCATCGTGCCGTTGATCTCACGGTCGTACTTCATGCCGTTGTGGATGATCTCGCCCTCCTTCACATCCTTCCGGATGAGCGTATCCGTCACGGACATGCCTTTCTTGAAGATGGTGCTGTCGACCAGCGGGTACAGGGCCTTGAGCGCCTTGTCGTCCGCCTTGAACTTGTATGAAGCCTTCAGGTCTGCCAGGAATTTCTGGCGGGTGATCTCCGCACGGCTGTCGCGCGAGATCTTGGCCTTCAGGTCGGCCTTCGCCTCGTCGTAGCTCGGAGGAGCCTTGTACTCCAGGCGCTTCACGATGTGCCAGCCGTAGCGGGTCTTGAAGGGCTTGCTCACCTCGCCATCGCTCTTGAGACCGAAGCTGATGTCCTCGAACTCCTCGATCATCTTGCCCGTGCCGAACATGGGCAGCTCACCTCCCTTGGTGTTCGTGCTCTCGTCGTCGCTGTATTTGAGCGCGGCATCGTTGAAGCTGAGCTCATTGCTCGCCAGGCGGGTGGCCACTTCGCTGATCTTCGTTTCAGCGGCCTTCTGCTTGTCCGGACCATCCTGGTCGGTGCTGCGCACCATGATGTGCGCCACCTTCACCTGACCGCGTGCCGGGCGCTTGTCCACTACTTTGATGATGTGGTAACCGAAACGCGTGCGCACCGGCTTGCTGATCTGGCCGGGTTGCGTAGCGTACGCCGCGCTCTCGAAGGGATAGACCATCTGCAGGGCGCTGAACCATCCCAGGTCACCGCCGTTCTTGGCCGCGCTGGGATCGTCGCTTCCCCCCTTTCCGCTGGCCACGGTCGCCCAATCCTCTCCGGCCACCACGCGATCGCGCAGCGCCATGATCTTTTTCCAAGCGGCCAGGGTATCGGCCGGGGTCGGCTCCGCAGGGAGCTGGGCCAGGATATGGCTCGCACGCACTTCGATGCCGCTGCGGTCGAAGGCCTCTTTCATCAGTTCATCGTTCAGATTGCGATCGATGAGGTAGGGACGCGCCAATTGCTTGCGGTACCCGTCGAGCTCGGTCTTGAACTTACCAACGGTGTCCATGCCCAGTTCCTCGGCCGCGCGTACCTTCAACTTGTAGTTGATGAACAGGTCGAGGTACTCGTCCAGCGCCTCCTTGGTGACAGCGGCGTCCTTGTTGTTCTTCTTGTAGATCGCTTCGAATTCGCTCCGCGTAACGGGCTTTCCATCAACGGTCATCAGCACGGGATCCACCGGTGCTGCCGTGGTCTTCACCGGGTCTTTCTGCGCCGAAGCGCTCAGGCCGCACACCAGCATCGTGGCGACGGTCAACTGCTTGATCATGGGGTGGTTCTTTCGCAAAGGGTGCCAAATGTAACCGGATCGCTTTCCCGGCCCCGATGCGCCCGGAAAGCCCCGCCGTTAAAAAGATCCAAGCTGAAGAAGCCCCATTCACGGCGCGCGCTGCGAACCGTTCCTGCTCTTCCGGAGCCTGCGACTTGTGCCATTTGCTCTGAAGCCAGCCTGGCTTGCCTTGTTTTGCGCGGTGCTTCTTCCATCCCACCTGCGCTATTCGCTGCGGGCCCTCCTGGTGCTGACCGGCGTGAGCATGCTGTTCCGGCTGCTTCTCCTGGCCGTTGCCACCAGCACGTGGGACCTTCACGGGCTGGAGGCATCTGGCGTCCTGCACGCGTTGTTCATCGGCCTGCGCTTCGACACGGTGGTGGCCTGCTACGTGCTGGCGCTGCCGTTCCTATTCCTTTCGATCACCCGACTTGCTGTCGGAAATCGTCGTTGGCCCTTCGTGGCGAGCCGCGCCTTCCTGGCGGTGATGACCCTGCCGCTGGTCTTCATCCTGGCGGCGGATATCCCGTGGTTCCTGCACAACTACGCGCGGCTGAGCACCTCCGCCTTGCTATGGATGGACGATGCGGGTTTCGCGACCGGCATGGTGCTCGGCGAGCGCTCCTTCCTGCTCTACCTGCTGCCCTTTATCGGCGGTTACGCACTGGCGCTCTACGGCATCCGGCCGCTGCCCGACCAGGACAAGACCCGACCAGTGCTGTGGCGCGAAGCGATGGGCTTCACTCTATGCGCTGGCCTGCTCTTTCTCGGCATGCGCGGCCGGCTGGACGAGAAGGCGCCGATCCAGACCGGAACGGCCTACTTCAGCGAGGATCCCTTCCTGAACCAACTCGGACTGAACCCGGTGTTCACGTTCGGCTCCTCGGCGGAGAAACGCGTGTCGGCCACGCGCAGCAACGTGAACCTGATGGACCCGCGCGACGCCGCCTGGCAGGCGATGCGCGAACTCAATGGTGAGCAGGGGTTGCTCCCGTCGCCCATCGCACGCACGATCAACCCCGACCGGCCGTTGGACAGCTTGAACGTGGTGATCATCCTCATGGAGAGCATGAGCACGTTCAAGATGGGCGAGTATGGTGGCCCAGCCGGCCTTACGCCTTTCCTGAGCGCGTTGAGGAACGTGTCGCTGGACTGCGACCAAGCCTACAGCGCGGGCATCCACACGTTCAACGGCATCTATTCCACCCTCTACTCCTTTCCCGCGTTGTACGACCAGCAACCCATGGAGGACTGGCTCAACAAGCGGCACGCTGGCATCGGCCAGATCCTGCGCACGCATGGGTGGGGCACCCTGTTCTGCACCACGCACGACCCCGAGTTCGACAACATGCGCGGCTTCCTCACCTCGCATGGTTTCGACCGCGTGATATCCGAGGATGACTACCCCGAGGATTGGATCGCCAGCACGAACGGAGTGCCCGACCATCGCATGTTCGAGTTCGCCGTTCCCGAACTGAACGCGCTCGCGAAGAAAGGTCCCTTCCTTTCGGTCTTCATGACCACCAGCGATCACAAGCCCTTCATCCTGCCGGACAGCCTGTGGTTCGAACCGCGCAGTGAGAAGCTCGAGGACCGCATCGTGGAATATGCGGACCGGTCGGTGGCGCGTTTCTTCGAACTCGCCAGCAAGGAAGCCTGGTACAAGAAGACCGTGTTCGTGATCCTGGGGGACCATGGCGTGAACATGGGCCATACGTACGATATGCCGATGTCCTTCCACCATACGCCGCTCCTCTTCCACGTACCTGGCGGACAGGTGCCACCGGGGCGGATCAGTGCGCCTTGCGGCCAGCTCGATGTGGCGCCCACCGTGCTCGGCATGCTGAACGTGCCTTGGACGAACACGACCATGGGCATCGACATCCGCCAGCGCGTTCGCCCCTGCATGTACTTCTGCGCCGATGACCGCATCGGCTGCATCGATCGCGAGCACTACTTCATCCATCGCGCGGACGGTCATGAGACGCTCTATGCCTATGCTGACCTGAGCACGCGGGATCTTTCACCTGCGCTGCCTGAAAAAGCGAAGACCCTGCGCGACTATGCGTACAGCATGATGCAGACCACGCAATGGCTCGTGGACCATGACCTGCTGGACGGCGGGAAACCGGAGAACCCGCTGCCCTGATGAAGAAGTGGCTGCGCTTCGGGCTCATGCTGCTAGCAGTACTGCTGGCCGTGTACTTCGGTCTCGGCGGCGGTTGCGGAACGAAGGCCAATAGCTCCAGGTTGAACTCCATTCCGCTGGCGCACTTCGCCCATCGCGCCGGGGACGGCGTTCTGCCGGAGAACTCGGCGGAAGGAATCGCGCGGAACATCGCGCTCGGTTACGACGGTGTGGAGATCGACATCCATGCGACGAGCGATAGCGTATTCGTCCTGCTGCATGATGATTCCTGCCGACGCATGCTCGGGATCGATGGCACGGTAGACCAGCACACCTGGGCGGAATTGAAGGACATGCCGCTGCGGAACCATACCGTTCCAACCAACCTCCGACCAGCGAGACTTGACACCGTGCTCGCCCGGTACGGCGACAGCCTCCTTTTCTACCTGGATATCAAGGTGACCGGTCGCGACCAGGCGAAGCGCATCGCACAGCTGGTGGAACGCTTCGCGCCAACGGAGAATGTGCTTATCGCCTCATCGAGCATTCCGTTCATCACCGCACTGGAGTACAACCACCCGGAGCTCAATACGGTGCTCGAAGGCTTCGACAAAGGCGAGGAGTGGACCTGGTGGCTGTTCCCGAAGAACTTCCGGCCGGACTTCGTGAGCAGCTTCGCCTTCGAGACGGATAGCGCGCAGGTGGCCTGGCTCGTCGCGCACGACCTACTGACGAACAAGCTCGTCTATGGACTGGACAGCACTGACTACAAGAGGATGCGTGAACTGGGCATCACCCGCTTCATCGTTGATCCGGGTATCGCGCGTTGAAACCCGGTAGGACAAGCAGAACAGATGCACCTTTTGGGGTTGAGCGCTGAGCGCTACACTTGTACACATGGCCTCGTCCCTCTTCCGGCGCAAGCCCATCGCGAGCGCGATCGGCGAGCATGAGCCGGACGTCGCGCATCCACATCCAGAGGGCCATGGCACCGGCCTGCACAAGACGCTCGGTGTACGTGACCTGACCTTCTTCGGCATCGCGGCGATCATCGGCGCGGGAAGCTTCAGCAGCATGGGCACGGCCTGTGCGAGCGGCGGGCCGGGCGTGGTGTTGCTCTTCATCATGTGTGCTATCGCCTGTGGCTTCACCGCGATGTGCTATGCGGAGTTCGCGGCACGCGTACCCGTGAGCGGCAGCGCGTACACGTATGCCTACGTGAGCTTCGGTGAGCTATTCGCCTGGATCATCGGGTGGGCCCTGCTCATGGAATACAGCATCGGCAACATCTATGTGGCCTTCAGCTGGAGCGGCTATTTCACGAATCTGTTGGAGGCGTTCGATATCCATCTGCCCGCCTGGCTCACGATCAACTACACCAGTGCGCATGCTGCAGCCGTCGCGGGAACAGCCGGTGAAGGCGCCACCGCTTGGAGCACCGCACCGATGATCGGCTCCCTGCGGATCATCTTCGACCTGCCGGCCGTGGCCATCAACGCACTGATCACCGCGCTGGTGTATGTCGGCGTGAAAGAGAGCCGCAATGCGAGCAACATCATGGTGATGGTGAAGCTGGCCATCGTGGCGCTCGTCATCATCGTGGGCGCCACGCAGGTCGACATCGAGAACTGGTCACCTTTCCTACCCAACGGCTTCGGGGGCGTGATGGCGGGCGTGAGCGCTGTGTTCTTCGCCTACATCGGTTTCGACGCGGTGAGCACGCTCGCCGAAGAGAGCAAGGACGCGCAGCGCGACCTGCCACGCTCGATGGTATGGTCGCTCATTATCTGCACGACGCTCTACATCCTGCTGGCGCTCGTGCTTACAGGCATGGTGCCTTTCAGCCAGCTCGGTGTGAGCGATCCGCTGGCCGAGGTCTTCCAGTTGAAAGGTGTGAAGTGGATGCTGCTGATCGTGAGCATCGCGGCCGTGGTGGCCATGACCAGCGTGATGCTTGTTTTCCAGCTGGGGCAGCCGCGCATCTGGATGAGCATGAGCCGGGACGGCCTGCTGCCGCCGCGCTTCGGTCATCTGCACCGCAAATACCGCACACCCGGTTTCAGCACCATCGTGACCGGTCTCGTGGTGGGCATCCCGATCTTCTTCACCGACGAGAACTTCATCCTCGACTTCACCAGCATCGGAACGCTCTTCGCTTTCGTCCTGGTCTGTGGCGGCGTGCTGCTCCTGCCCCGACGGGACAAGGCAGCGGGCAGGTTCCACCTGCCGTACGTGAACTCGAAGTTCATCGTACCCTCGCTCGGCCTGCTCGCGCTCGCGCTCATCGTCTGGTTGGATCCGAACCATTTCCACCGACTGCTCGGCCGCACGGGTTCCGCGCCGAACATCCCGATGGTCGTATTCTACCTGCTGTGCACCGTGGTCGCGGCCTACAGTTTCCTGAAAGAGTGGTCGCTTGTTCCCGTACTGGGTCTGCTGAGCTGCTGTTACCTGCTCACCGGCATGGCCGTGAGCAACTGGATGTGGTTCGGGGTGTGGCTCGTGATCGGGCTGCTCTGCTACTTCGCTTACGGATACAGGAAGAGCAGGTTGGCATCTGCCAGCTGAACCGCAGATGGAGGGGATGAACGGGATGGACGCCGATCTCATCCTTTACGGGCCAGGCACAACATCCGCGTTCATCGGCGTCCATCCCCTCCATTTGCGATAAGTCACAGTATCCCCGCCTTAACGATCCTTCGGGCGGGGGTTGGCCCTGAGGAACGATCTTCGCGCCGCTCGAATGGCCTTCCTCTTCCCTTCCTTCCTCTGGGCGCTCACGGCGCTGGCCATTCCCGTCATCATCCACCTGTTCCAGCTCCGTCGCTTCAAGCGTATCGAGTTCCCCAACGTGCGCATGCTCCAGGAGGTGAGCCAGCGTACCCGCTCGCGGAAACAGGTGAAGCACTGGCTGGTGCTGTTGACGCGCCTGCTGGCGATCACCAGCCTCGTGCTTGCCTTCGCACAACCCTATCTGCCCAGCGCCAGCGGTGCCGTGAAGGCGGGCCAGCGGGCCGTGAGCTTTTTCTTGGACGATAGTTGGAGCATGGATGGCACCAATCCGCAAGGACGGCTCCTTGACCAAGCGCGCAAAGGCGCGCAGGACGCCGTGATGGCGTACAAGGCGACCGATCGCTTCCAGGTGCTCACGAACACCTTCGAGGGCCGGCAACAAATGCTCATGGGCCGCGATGAAGCGCTCCAAGCGGCCGCGCAAGCTGAAGTGGGGCCGTTCAGCCGGCCGCTCAGCCAGGTGATCACGCGCCAGCGCGAGGCGCTCGAACGCGGCGAGGCGCCCGTGAAGCAAGCCTTCCTCTTCACCGATCTGCAACAAGGCGTGACGGATGTCGAGAACTGGGTGAACGATCCGGACATCTCCACGACCATCGTCCCGTTGCCGCCGGTGAACGCCGACAACCTCGCGATCGATTCAGTCTGGTTCGCAACGCCGATGCGCCGCCTGGGCCAAAGCGAGGCACTCCACGTAAGGATCAAGAACTTCGGGGATCAGGCGCTCGAGAACGTTCCGCTGAAGCTGTCCATTGATGGCCGTCAGCGTGCCCTGGCCACGTTCGCCGTGGAAGCGCAGGCCACGGTGGATACCGTTCTCCGGTTCACCGATGATGCGACCGGACCGCATTGGGGCGAGGTGAGCCTCACTGACCGGCCGATCACCTTCGATGACAATTTCTTCATCGCCTACCGCACCGCCGAGAAGCTCAACGTGCTGCTCATCAGTGGAGGTGAGCCGGTCAGTGATCAGAGCGTGGCTGCGGTGTTCACGGGCGACAGCACGCATGCCTTCTCGGTGCAGCCCTTCCGTCAGGTGGATCCCGCCTCTTTCTCGCGCATGGACCTGATCGTGCTGAACGCGTTGCCTGATGTGGCCAGTGGCACCGCGAGTGGATTGAAGGAGTTCGTTGAGGGTGGAGGCAGCCTCGCACTCTTCCCTGGCATGGAACCGGACGCTACGAGCTGGGGCGCTCTGCTGGCCCAATTCGGCGCTGGCTTCCGCGGACGTGATACGGCCAGTGTGAAGGTTGATCGCATCGATCTCCAGGAGCCCTTCTTCAGCGAGGTCTTTTCGGCGATGCCGAAGAACGTGGAGCTGCCGGTGGCGCGGGCCCGCAACAAGATGACCGTTCCGCCCGTGGCTGACGTGCTGCTGCGCCTGCAGAACGGCGACCCGTTCCTGGCCGCGATACCGATGGGAAAAGGCCAGGTCTACCTGTGCGCCTCAGCCCTCACCCGCGAAGGTGGGACCTTCACCCAGCACGCGCTCTTCGTCACATCACTCCTTCGCATGGCCGAGTTGAGCCGGCCGATGGGCGCGCTCTACCACATCATCGGTGCGGAGGCCAGCATCGCGCTCGAAGGTGTGGACATCAGCGGAGAAGAAGCACCGCACCTCCACGGCCCGGGCGGTACGGATCTCGTTCCCGAAGTGCGCCACAACCTCGGGAATACCTCCATCGCGTTGCACGACATGGACCTCGCTCCCGGGGGTTACGCACTTACCCTGAGGATCGACACCCTCGCACGCATCGCGCTGAACCTGCCCCGCACGGAAAGCGATCCGAGCGCCTTCACACCGGAGCAATTGAAGCAACGCCTGGCGGAACAGGGACTCACCAGCTTCAACGTGCTCGATGGTGTCGATGAGAACCTGGCCGTACGTTTGGGCGAACTGGATCAGGGCACCAAGCTGTGGAAGTGGTTCGTGATCGCGGCGCTCGTGTTCCTGGCCTTGGAGATCCTGATCATCCGACTCACACGATGAACACCACGGAGTTACTGCTCAGACAGGTCTCGGTGCTCGATCCGGGAGGCGCGCATCACGATGAGACCATCGACATGCTCATCGTTGATGGGAAGATCGCCCGCATCGGGAAACGCCTTCCCAAGGGCGACAGTCCGACGGTGCGCGTAGACGGTCTGCATGTCTCACCAGGCTGGGTGGAATCGCGCGCCCACTTCAGGGATCCGGGTGAGGAATACAAGCAGGGCATCACGAACGGGCTGGATGCCGCCGCCGCCGGTGGGTTCACGCAAGTGGCCGTGCTGCCCTCAACGGAGCCGGTGATGGATTCACGGACCGGCGTGGAGTATCTGCTCCGCAAGTCACAGGGCCATGCGGTCCGTGCACTCCCGCTGGGGGCTCTTACCAGGGGTTCGAAGGGTGAACAGCTGGCAGAGCACTTCGACATGCGCGAGGCGGGTGCCGTAGCGTTCTGTGATGACCAACGGCCCGTGGGCAACACACGGCTCATGCTGCTCGCCCTGCAGTACGCCTTGAACTTCGACGGCCGCGTGATCACCTTCCCGTTGGACCGCGACCTGGGAGCACATGGCCAGATGCATGAAGGCCACATGAACGTACGCCTCGGCATGCGCGGCATCCCGGCGATGGCCGAGGCCGTCGCTCTCGCACGCGACCTCGCCCTGCTGGAATACACCGGCTCACGTATGCACGTGGCCACCGTGAGCACCGCGGAGAGTGTCGAGCTCATCCGCCAGGCGAAGGCGAAGAAGCTGCGCGTTTCGGCGAGCGTGGCGGCCCATAACCTGCTGCTCGATGACGGCTGCCTGCGCGGCTTCGGCACGAACTACAAGGTGATGCCCCCGTTGCGCGATCAGGTGCACATCGAAGCGCTCCGCGAAGGCGTGAAAGACGGGACCATCGACACGATCACCAGTGATCATCGTCCGGAGGATACCGAACACAAGAAGCTCGAGTTCCCGCAGGCAGCCTTCGGCATCCTCGGGCTTGAGACGGCTTTCGCGGTGGCGAGTACCGCACTGAAAGGACGTCTGTCCACGCGCAAACTCGTGGAGCGCTTCTGCCATGGCCCACGCGCAGCACTCGGCCTCGCCGTGCCGCACATCGAGGAAGGAGCAGAAGCCGAGCTTTCACTCTTCCTGCCGGAGCATCAGTGGACCTTCACCGAGGCGGACATCGTGAGCCGCTCGAAGAACACGCCGTTCATCGGCTACCATTTCACCGGGAGGGCCGCGGGGATCATCGCGCACGGACAGGCCCGGCTTTCGCAGCTCCTGCTCGCCGAGCGTGTCGGAGAGTAGACCGCCAAGGGGACCTTGGACCTTTCGACATCCCGCTGATGCG
>CAZYPC010000085.1:0-5522 GCA_964649165.1 uncultured Chryseobacterium sp. | reverse complement strand
GCCTCCGCAGCGAACTTGTGGCCCGGGAAACGCTTGATGACCTCTTCGTAGGCCGTCTGGGCTTCTCCCTTATTGCCGAGGTCGCTATCGATGGTAAGGGCGCGCAGGTACCAGGCATCCGGCATGCGCCGCCAGTCCGGGTAGTCCTTGATGACCCGCTCGTAGAGGTCAAGTGCCTTTTGTGGCTCCTTCAAGGAACGCGAAACGCCCGCCGCACGGAAGATGTACTCCGGAGCCATCGTGTCCAGCGGCCAGGACTTCGCGAAGGCGAGGTAGACGTCCTGTAGGGCGAGCGCGCCGCGCCGATCGACAACGGCCTTGTTGAACAGGCTGTCCTCCTGGGCACGGATGCGCACGATGGCGGCACGGACGTCCACCTGCGTGCTGTCCTTCACGGAAGCGGTGTCCTTGGGAACTTCTCCCCCACAAGAAGCCAGCATCATGAAAAGAGCCAGGTAGATGAGGTAGCGCATGTTCTTCATTTCTGTGGGGGGAAGCGCATGTTGTATTTGGCGTCGGTCTTGCCCATGGAGATGTCGCGCAACTTGCCCTTGAGCATGCGCTTCCGCAGTGGTGTCAGGTGGTCCGTGAACAGGATACCGTCGAGGTGATCATGCTCGTGCTGGATGACCCGCGCCGCATATCCATCGAACTCCTCTTCGTGATCACGGAACTTCTCGTCCTGGTATTGCAGCACGATCCGGGGCTGGCGTTCCACTTCCTCGCGAATGCCCGGTATGCTGAGGCAGCCTTCCTCGAAGGCCCATTCCTCACCCTCCTCCTCCACGATGTACGGATTGATGAAGACCTTCTTGAAATCCTTCAAGTGGGCATCCTCCGTGGGCTTGCCCTCCTCGTCCTCGGCGAAGGGCGAAGCGTCCACCACGAAAAGGCGGATGCTCTGCCCGATCTGCGGGGCTGCCAGGCCCACGCCGTTCGCCGCGTACATCGTTTCGAACATGTCCTTGATCAACTGCTCCAGGCCGGGGTGGCCCGGCTCGATGTCAGCGGCCACCTTTTTCAGGACGGGGTCTCCGTATGCGCGGATGGGTAATACCATGATCGGGCCGCGAAAATAGCCGCCAGGCTCAGCCGCGCTTCGACCGTTGCTCGAGCCAACCCTGCAGGATGATGGTCGCACTGATCCGGTCGAGTGTCCCCTTGTCGCGACGGGCCTGCTTCCCGATACCGCTGGCCAGCAGTGTCTGTTGCGCCATCCGACTGGTCAGGCGCTCATCGACGGTCTCCACCCAGTGGCCAGGGAAGCGCTTTCCCAGATCGGCGATGAACGCGCGCACATGGGGCGTAGCGTCCGTGTCCGAACCGTTGAGGTTGACCGGCAGTCCGACAACAATACCTTCCACCTGCTCCCGCTCCATGTACTTCGTCAGCCAGGCAAGAACGTCCTTGGTAGCGACCGTCTCCAGCGCACTGGCGATGATGCGTGCCGGATCCGTCACCGCGAGACCGGTGCGCTTGAGCCCGAAGTCGATGGCGAGGACGCGTGGCATCACGATGAGCTGATGCGCTAATTAGCGAATTAGCGGATGCCCCCGCGCAGGACCGCATCAGCTCATCACCTGATCCGCTCATCAGCTAATCTTGTCCTCATGCATGAAATGATCGACCTGGCCTGGAACGACCGCAACCTCCTGCGGGACGCTGATGTGGTGAACCATATCGAGACCGTGATCGAGAAGCTGGATCGGGGGGATATCCGCGTTGCGGAACCACCAAGCGTGCCGGACGGCGCATGGACCGTGAACGACTGGGTGAAGAAGGCGGTGATCATGTACTTCCCCATCCGCCAGATGCACACGTTCGAGGTTGGGCCCCTGGAGTTCCACGACAAGATGAAGCTGAAGCGCGGCTACGCCCAACTCGGCGTCCGTGTGGTGCCTCATGCTATCGCTCGCTACGGGGCCTTCCTTGCCCGCGGCGTGATCATGATGCCGAGCTATGTGAACATCGGCGCTTACGTCGACAGCGATACGATGGTCGACACGTGGGCCACGGTCGGCAGCTGCGCACAGATCGGCAAGGGCGTACACCTCAGCGGCGGCGTTGGTATCGGCGGCGTGCTGGAGCCGGTGCAGGCCGCCCCCGTGATCATCGAGGACGGCTGCTTCATCGGCTCACGGGCCATCGTGGTTGAAGGCGTGCATGTGGGCAAGGAGGCCGTGCTCGGTGCCAACGTGGTCCTTACCGCAAGCACGCGCATCATCGACGTGACGGGACCCGAGCCGAAGGAAATGAAGGGCCATGTGCCTCCACGATCCGTGGTGATCCCCGGCACCGTGCCCAAGAAATTCCCCGCCGGCGAGTTCGGCGTTCCCTGCGCCATCATCATCGGGCAGCGCAAGGAAAGCACGGACAAGAAGACGTCATTGAATGATGCGCTCCGCGAGCACAACGTGGCGGTCTGACCTGGCGTAAGGGGTCAGGCAACGGTACGGGAGGTGGACGTGTCTTCCCTGCATCCCAAACCCACACACCATGATCAGGACCTTACTCTTGTCTTCGCTTTTCTGCCTGGTTCCGCGGCTGTTCGCCTTCGACGTCCAGTTCCAAGTAGAGCACGCCATCTGTGGAGCCACGACCGGCTCTGTATGGGCCTATGCGAACAGCGGCGTATGGCCCTACACCTATCTCTGGAACACTGGGAGCACCGAGTCATTCCTTCCCGACGTGGCTCCGGGAGTCTACTCGGTGACCATGACCGACGCCGAAGGCTCTACCGCGTTCGGAGAGGTGGAGATCCTCGCCACAACGGCGCTCTTTCCCCCGGTCGCCCCTGTAACGGTGTGGTCGTGCATTGATGACGACTGCTCCGGCACCTTGTACCACTACTTCTATGGCCCGACCGGCGTTGGTCCCTACACCATCGATTTCGATACACCCGGGCCCGCTGGTCAGGTCGCCAACGGATTCTACTTCTATAACCTGTGCGCGAATACCACCTACAACGTGACGATCACGGACTCCGAAGGCTGCACCGGCGTATACGGCCCGATCACCGTGGAGAACGCCCCGGAACCGACGCTCAACGTGGAGACCATCACTCCCAGCTGCCCCCAGGGAAGCACCGGTGCGTTCACCATCAGCTACGACATGCTCGATTCGATCTTCGTCACCGGGCCCGACCAGAACTGGTATCAGCCCATGACCAACCCGTTCACGCTGACGAACCTCTCTCCCGGCGAGTACATCCTGAGCGGCTACGTGCCCAATGACAACCTACCCTACGGCGTCTACGGAACGCAATGCTACTTCCAGGACACGATCGTTGTTCCGGAGACCACTGAACCGTGCGGCTCGCTCAGCGGCATCGTGTTCGCCGATGTGGATGACAACTGCACCCAGAACGTCGGTGAGCCGGGCCTGCCCTACCGCGTGCTTTCGGTGGAACCCGGAGGCCATCTGGCCATGACCGCTGCGGATGGCACCTATGCACGCCAGTACCTCTACAACAGCTACACGCTTGACGCCGCGATCGATGGGTATGCTTCGGATTGCACCACGCTCCCAGCGGCTTTCACCCTCGATGCCGGATCAACCACCGCGGTGATCGACCTGCCGATGTCGCCCACCTTCGGTCCTGATCTGTCCGTGCACATCTACATGAACGGCGCGGTCCCGGGCTTCAACCACGATGAATACGTGCACGTGTCGAATGAAGGCCCTTTCACCTTCACGAACGTGGTGCTGGACCTGTACCACGACCCGTTGCTCACCTTCGCCAACTGTGTGATCACGCCCGACCTGATCGAAGCCGGCCACCTGCAATGGGTGATCGCCGACATGGCCGCGTTCAGTTCGTTCGACGTGGTTCCGATGTTCAGCGTGTCCCCGGGCGCTGCGATCGGAACGGTGCTGGTCAGCGAAGCCTCGATCACGCTCGATGCACCTGACTCGAACCCGGACAACGACAGCTACGAGGCCACGCGCACCGTCACGGGTTCTTTCGACCCCAACGACAAGCAGGCCCTGACCAGTTCCCGCTTGAGCGCTTCCAGCTACTACCTCGATGCGGACTCCTACATCGACTACACCATCCGGTTCCAGAACACCGGCACGGGACCAGCCAACAACGTGTACCTGCTGGATACCATCTCCCCCCTGCTGGACCTCACCTCGTTCCACATCCTCGCCGCCTCCCACGACTATTCCGCTTCGCTCGGGAACGCACGGGATGTGCGCTTCGACTTCGCCAACATCATGCTGCCGGACAGCGTCAGTGACATGGCCGGGAGCCAGGGCTTCATCAGCTTCCGCTTGAAACCCGTGAATTCCATCCTGCTCGGACAAGAACTCGTGAACGCTGCGGACATCTTCTTCGACTTCAACGAGCCCATCCGCACCAACGACGCTGTGCTCATGGTGGACCAGATCGCAGGTCTGTCCGACATCCAGGCCCCGTACTTCAAGCTCTACCCGAACCCCGTCACGGACCAGTTCAACGTGATGCTCACGGAAGATGCATCCCGCTTGGAAGTGCTCGGCGTCGATGGTCGTCTGGTGCTGAGCCAGCGCGCCATGCCCGGCTCCAATATGGTGGATGCGCGCAACCTGACCCAGGGCGCCTACACCCTGCGCCTGTTCGCCACCAGCGGCGCCATGCAGCACGTGCGTTTCGTGAAGCGCTGACCCTCCGTCACCTCCAGCTACCTTGGGCACCGAAGACCTCTTCGGTGCCCAAGCGCTTTCTGGTCATACAGACCGCCTTCCTCGGCGATGCCGTGCTCGCCACCGCGCTGCTCGAAAAACTGCATGCATTCTTTCCCGACGCGGTGATCGACCTCGTGGTGCGCCAGGGGAACGATGGCCTGTTCCATGCCCACCCATTCCTGCACAAGCTCTTCGTATGGGATAAGCGCACGAACAAGACCCGCAACCTGTTCAAGCTGATCGGCGAGCTGCGCAACGAGCGCTACGATCATGTGATCAACTGCCAGCGTTTCTTCAGCACCGGACTGATGACGGTGCTCGCACGGGGCTATGAGAAGGTCGGGTACGACAAGAATCCGCTGAGCTTCCTTTTCGCGCGAAAGGTGAAGCACATCATCGGGGATGGAAGGCACGAGGTCGACCGGCTCAACGCGCTCATCGAACACGTGACGGACCGGTCGCGGCCGTTGCCGAGACTGTATCCCAACGGGAAGGATGCGCACAGCGCTGAGCGCTCCGGAAAATACGTGTGCATCGCTCCGACCTCGGTGTGGTTCACGAAACAGTGGCCGGAGGCGAAGTGGACAGAACTGATCCGGCTGCTCCCTGCGGAGGTGGAGGTTTTCCTGCTCGGTGCGTCGGGTGATGCCGATGCATGCGCGCGCATCGCGAAGAACGCCGGGCGTGGGGAAGTGCTCGCCGGCAAGCTCTCACTCCTCGGCACCGCGCACCTGATGGAAGCTGCGGTGATGAACTACGTGAATGACAGCGCTCCGCTACACATCGCCTCCGCGATGAACGCACCGGTCACCGTCGTGTTCTGTAGTACGGTACCGGCCTTCGGGTTCGGACCG
>CAZYPC010000084.1:0-19661 GCA_964649165.1 uncultured Chryseobacterium sp. | reverse complement strand
CTGCTTCGGCCTCACCGAGCCCGACTTCGGCAGCAACCCCGGCGGCATGGTCACCGTGTTCCAAGACAAGGGCGACCACTATCTGCTGAATGGCGCCAAGATGTGGATCAGCAATTCACCCTTCGCGGACCTGGCCATCGTTTGGGCCAAGGCCGAGAACACGGAAGGCCGCATCCATGGGCTGATCGTCGAGCGGGGCATGGAGGGTTTCACCACGCCCACCACGCATGGCAAGCTCTCCCTGCGCGCCAGCCCGACCGGTGAACTGGTTTTCGACAACGTGAAAGTGCCGAAGGCGAACCTGCTCCCCAACAAGAGCGGCCTAGGCGCACCGCTCGGCTGCCTCGATAGTGCGCGTTACGGCATCGCGTGGGGAACGCTCGGCGTTGCCATGGAGTGCTACGACACGGCCCTGCGCTACAGCAAGCAGCGCGTGCAGTTCGGCAAGCCCATCGGTGGCTTCCAACTCACGCAGAAGAAACTGGCCGAAATGATCACGGAGATCACCAAGGCGCAACTGCTCACCTGGCGCCTCGGCGTGCTGCGCAGCGAAGGCCGCGCCACCACCCAGCAGATCAGCATGGCCAAGCGCAACAACGTACACCTCGCGCTCACCGTGGCCCGCGAAGCCCGCCAGATCCTCGGCGGCATGGGCATCACCAACGAGTACCCCATCATGCGCCACATGATGAACCTCGAAAGCGTGGTCACCTACGAAGGCACGCACGACATCCACCTGCTCATCACCGGCATGGAGGTGACGGGGTTGGCGGCGTTCAAGTAAGGGAGGGTCACCTTTCGCAAGACTCGTCATTGCTTGACGATGAAGTACAGGTTCACGATTTCTTTCCTGACGGTGTGGCTCGTGAGCGCAACGGTTCAGATCGTACTGGCGCAGAACTCAACTCCGGTCCAGTTGGATGAGGGGTGCGACCTAGGAGTGTCCGATGATCGTATCAGGATCGCCGGAGGTTGTGATGGTATTTATCGTCAGGGTTATTGGCTGATCAACTACTCCTCGGGAACGAAGGCTGAAGAAGGCGTCTATCAAAAGGGTCGCATGGCTGGTATGTGGAGATCGTGGTACAAGTCCGGCGGCCTGTTCTCAGAGAGCACCTACGCGGATACCGGCTCTGTGCACCCAATGCTGGTGAAAACCTACTACGACTACAAGAACATGCCCAAGTCGGAGACCACGTTCGGTCCTGATGGAGTATGGCTTGTACAAACGGACTGGGATACCTTCGGGCGAAAGTCATCCTATCCCAATGCACGGCGCCTACCGCCGCCGACCGATCAGCGCTAGAAGCCATCTCAAAATGGCTTTTGGAAGCGAGCCGATGGCATTTCGCGACCAGCCAAGGCGCGAAACCCGCGCATAGCCGGGCGCTCTGTAAGGGTTGAGCAACGCCGGATGGTCGGGAAAGGACGCGGCGCAGCCCAAAGGGTTATTTTGAGATGGCTTCTAGTATCGAGACTGTTGCTGCTTGGTTCAGCACTTGCGCTGCCTCACCTTGCTCTTATCCACTACCGTCATGCGGGTGCTGAGCTTTGCAGCTCCCGGTTGTGCGAGCTTCTATCTTTGGACAAACCACGAACGATGAGCAAGATCCTCGAACGCAAAGTGGCCTTGGCCAAGCGTGTGCTCGACCTTGAGGACAAGGACCTCCTTGCCACGATGGAACACCTGCTCGCGAGCGGAGCGCCGTTCAAGCTTTCCGCGAAGGAGAAGGCGGATCTGGACAAGGATCTGGATGACCACTTGGCCGGGAAGTCCCGCACCTACAGCATGGCCGATCTCCGTACGAGGTTGCGGAAGAGCGCGAAGAGATGAGCGTTCGGCTCGGCCTTAAATACAAGGCGCTCGAAGACATTGCCGCAGCGCACCATTGGTATGAGGAGCGCAGACTCGGATGGGGTGCCGTGTTCGAGGCCGAAGTGATCGCCTGTTGCCGTTACATCGTTCAAGCACCGCAGGGTTTTCCACGGGCCTATGGTTCATTCCGGAGGATCGGGCTGAAGCGCTTCCCCTACGTCATGATCTATCGGGTCATAGACGAGGAGGTGATCGTTTTCCGCGTGCTGCACGGTCACCGGGACCGCGAAAAACTGATGAGACCTCGGCGTAGTTCCAAGTAGGAGCTGCGGTCAAGCACCACCATGGCACGCAAACGCATCACCATCATCGGTGGCGGCCCCGCCGGGCTGATCGCCGCGGATATGCTCGCGTCTTCCTGTGATGTGCATCTCTATGAGAAAGGCAAGAGCGTCGGCCGCAAGTTCCTCGTGGCGGGCCAGGGCGGATTCAACCTGACGAACGAGCTGGACGGCGATGCGTTGAAAGTGATGTACTCGCCGTCCGGTTTTCTGGACGATGCCTTGGACACCTTCGGCTCCACGGCGATGCGCGCATGGTTGCGGAGCTTCGGCATCGAGACTTTCGTCGGTACCAGCGGGCGCGTATTCCCGGTGAAGGGCATCAAGCCCATCGACGTGCTGAACGCCTTGCGTGCGCGACTGGTCGAGCGCGGTGTGCAATTCCATTTGGAGCACACCTTCGTCGGCTTTGATGCGGAGGCGAATGTCCTCATCGAGCATCAAGGAGCGCGAACGAGCATTCAAGCTGACTACACGCTCTTCGCCTTGGGCGGCGGTTCATGGTCCGTCACAGGTTCCACGGGCACATGGCCCAAATTGTTAAAGCCGCTCGGTATTGAAGCCGTTCCCTTCAGCGCTTCCAATTGCGGTGTGGAAGTCGCTTGGCCGGAAGCCTTCGCGCACGCCCACGCTGGCAAGCCGTTGAAGAACGTGCGCATCGCGGCCGGTGAGCGCTCCGGTCTCGGGGAGGCCACCATCACCGCGCAGGGGCTTGAAGGCAATGCGATCTATCCTCTAGTGCCAGCGCTGCGTAGTGCATTGGACAGCGGCATTCCCGCGGTGTTCCACATCGACCTGAAGCCGAACAACATCACGGAGCAACTGCTGGACAAGATCGCGGGCAAGGAACCGAAGAACTACGCCGAAGCACTGAACCTGGACCGCGCGGCGTTCGCGCTGTTGAAGGCCTTCACAACCAAGGAACGATTCTTCTCCCCTTTTGCGCTGGCGCAGGACATCAAGGACCTGCGGGTGCCGGTTACCGGATTGCGACCGATCGAAGAAGCGATCTCCACGGTCGGCGGCATTTCCATAGCCGACCTGTCACCGGACTTTTCGCTCAAGCGCCACCCGGACATCTTCACGCTCGGCGAAATGGTGGATTGGGAAGCACCAACGGGCGGGTTCCTGTTGCAAGGATGCTTCGCCATGGGGCATCACGCAGCACGATCCATCCTGCGACGGTAGGGAGCGCACTTCATCTCAAAGCCCTCGGAAGAGGGGCGCGGTGTACCGGATCGTGGCCCGTCTAATTTGGTCGGCGTGAAGATGGTATCGTGGTCCACGCGACGTCAGTCCCTGCTCGTTTTCGCGATCGCTTTCATCGTGAACGCGAACACGCTCACGAACGGCTGGGCGCTGGACGACACGTTGCTCATCACGCACAACAACTTCACGCGGCAAGGTCTTGCTGGAATACCGGATATCTGGTCAAATGACGTCTTCGTCGGCTACCTCGGACAGGGTGGCGTGGAAACCGGCGGCCGTTATCGGCCGCTTTCACACACGGTCTTCGCGATGCAATACGCCCTCGTCGGTGAGCATCCCTGGCTCGGGCATCTGACGAATGTTCTGTTGTACGCCCTCACATGCGCACTGCTTTTCAAGCTGCTCGCGCGCCTGTTCCCGGAGAGCGCCGGTGGGTCGTTCTGGGCCAACGTTCCCCTGCTCGCAGTGCTCTTGTTCGCGGTTCACCCGGTGCATGCCGAGGTGGTGGCGAACATCAAGAGCCTGGATGAGATCCTGGCGATGCTCTTCGCGTTGCTTGCGGCTTTGACCATGGGGTGGGGATATACCGTACATCGCGCGAGGAGTGTGCTTCTCGGTTGCACCGTATTCTTCCTCGCGCTCACGGCGAAGGAGAACGCGATCACGTTCCTGGGCGTCGTGCCATTGGTGATCTGGTACACAGGCAAGGATGCGAAGCGAACGGCCATGGGGACCGCATTCCTCATTCTCCCGACCGCATTGTATTTCCTGCTGCGATCGGTCGCACTTGGACGAACTCCCCAGCTCGCGTGGCACGGTGACTTCCTCACCGATCCCTTCCACGGAGCGACGGGCTGGGAGCACCTGGCGACGACGGCGCTCATCCTCGTGAAAAACATCGGCTTGTTGTTGTTCCCCTGGCCGCTCACTACGGACTACTATCCGCCGATGGTCCCGGTCGTGGGGTGGAACGATCCGCGCGCCATCCTCGGTGGGCTGACGTTGGTTTCGTTCCTGGCTTTCGGTCTCGCACGCGCTCGCTCGCGGGATAAGTCCGCACTCGGGATGTTGTGGTTCGTGATGACCTACTCGGTGGTCAGCAATGTGTTCATCAACCTCGGTACTCCGATGAACGATCGCTTCCTTTTCATGCCATCCGCCGGCTTCATGCTGCTGTTGGCCGCGCTGTTCGTGAAGGTCATGGAACAGTGGCAAGGGTTCCCCTCGCGGATCATGCGCGGGGCTGTTCTCCTCGTTCTCGCCGCGTACGCCTTATTGACGTTCAGCCGCAACCGCGATTGGCGGGATGACCTCGCGCTTTTCGCGCACGACGTCACGGTCTCGGACAAGAGCGCCCGATGCCATGTCATGTACGGCAAGCTCCTAGCGGAGGCCGCCGCGAGCACTCATGATGCAGTGCTGAAGGAGCGGCAACTGGCGGAGGCCGGCCATCATCTGGAACGCGGGATCACCATCTATCCGGATTATGCACTGGCCCATGGGCTTCTGGGCAAGCTGGCCATGGACGGCAAAGACTATCCTGCGGCCACGGATCATTTCATCGCATGCCTACGGCGGGACAGCACCGAAGCGGTGGCGGTGAAGAACCTCGCCTTTATCGGGCGACGTATGGGGGAGGCCAAGGAATTCAACGGGGCTGAGCGCGCCTTTCGCGCCGCGATCCGCTACGACCCACGGACGATGGAGCCCTACCTCTTCCTGGCCGATGCCCTGATGCGAACAGGCCGCCCGGACTCATCCCTCGTGCTGCTGGACCAGGTGATCGAACAGGCCGATACCCCCGCCCAGAGCAAGCTGAAGGCCGATGCGTTCCGCTTGAAAGGGGAGGCGTATGCGGTCTACCTCAAGCAGCCCTTGCTCGCGGAAGAGCATTTAATGAAAGCCCATGCCCTGAAGCCCGAGGATCTTTCCGTGATCGACAACCTGGGCGTGGCGGCGTTCCAACGGGGTGACTATCCAAGGGCACTGAGCTTCTTCCTTAAGGGATCGGAGATCGCGCCGGATGATGCACGCCGCTTGCGGAATATCGCGGAAACCTATATCCGGATAGGAGATGACGCGAAGGCGGCAGAATTCTCACGCCGGGCTGCGGAAGTCGGAGCCCGGCCTTGAAGCCTGAACCCATTTTACCACATGTCAAAGGGCTTGGAGGCTCACGGCCACTTGCGTGAGAGCGCTGAGCGGAATGGAAGTAAAGTAGCTGGAGCGATAGCGGGGTCTATCTTCGGCAATGATCAAGGTCCACGGTCGTTCATGGGCCGACACACTGAAAATGGCACGTCTTTTTTACCTTTTCCTGTCATGTGCCAGCAATTGGTGTGGGGCTCAACCCGTCATCACCGCTTCGGATGCGCCGGAGCCGACCGCCGTGTTCGCGTATCACCGGAATGTCCAGTACGCCGGTCTTTTCCAGCAGAACTGGGTGATCACTGGACCCGATGCGACCTGGACTTTTCTGCCCTCCCCGTTCGATACCTCCGGCACCTGGGCCATTGAGGATCCCAGCAACACGGACAACGGCTTTCTCTTCCCTTCCGCTTCGGTGGCACACATCGCCTTGCAGCACCCCACGGTATTCGAGTGGGTATCCGCGGACGAGGTCTTGCGTGTGGGAGAGGACCCCGGGAACGACACGCTCCGTGTTTTTACCGAACCGGCCCGAACACTGGTGTATCCATGCGCCCTCGGTACGGCCTGGACCGATGAGTTCGCATGGTTCGAGCCCTTGGCCGGCGCACAAGCACAAGGATCACAGCATGACACGGCGGACGGCTACGGTAGTCTTCAGCTACCATGGGGCACAATGGGCAACGTGCTCGCGCTGCGCGAAACGGTCTCCACCTGGATCGTGGAAGGTGGCGATTCCGTGAGGCTGGAAACCCTGCACCGCCGGTTCTTGCGGCCTGGGTTCCCGGTGGATGTCGCTTCTGCGTGGCAGCATTGGGCCTATTTGCCCGGTGACACGATCGGCGATCCCATCGGTGGAGGGGCTGGTTTTCTTGGGGCGGGTGAGTTCCTTGGAATGCCCGAGGATGGCGCGCGATCAGGCACCCTCATCTTGAGGGATGAGCGCTTGTTCCTCACCGGACTTACATTGAATGCGGATCAGGCAAGCGTTTTCGACACGCAAGGCCGAGTAGAACTGCGTGTGGCTGAGCCCGGGACGGCCATCGACATCGGGCGACTTGCCCCGGGCGTGCATATGCTGCTGCTCACGGAACAAGGCGCCCCTGTCGGAGCCTGGCGTTTCGTGAAACCGTAGCCCAGGAACGGCAAGGCCCCCGCATCCCTGCAGGGGCCTTGTCCAAGGGAGCACGCCCATCGGAACTTGGGCGCGCCGGAGAGAACATTCGTTCACTGCTGGGCCAAAGGCTCGGCTTCAGCGGGTTTTTCCAGCGGTACCATCCGCTCGTCGTGGCGAACACGCATCAGTCCGGAACCGTTCACGAAATGGATGTAACCCACAGGACCCATGTACGCCTCGTTCATATGCTGCAGTTCTTCCTCCAGAACAACATCGAACTTCACCTTCTTGTTCAGCTGGAGGGCCCGGTCACTGTTCATGGCGTTCTTGGTGTCCACTTCAACTTCCTTGGTCAGGTAGCCGGGCTTGATGAAGATGAGCCGTGCCTTGGTACCGACCGGTACGTTGAACTTGAAACGGCCACTGGCATCCAGTTCCGACCGGAGGCAGGCGTCATTGCCCAGTTCCACCACCACCACTGCGTCACTCAGCGCCGCGTTCTCAGCGTGAAGCCGACCGCAGATGGTCACTTCATCAGTGGAGGCTTGAGCGGCCATGGCGAAGCAGGCGATCCCGGCGAGGGAAAGGAGACCGGCGAGGATGCTGCCGGCCAGGCTATCGGATCGCTTGTTTTTCATGGCCCTGGGGTGCTTGAGGTTCGACGTCCCAAAAGTCCTGTGGAGGCGAGGCGGGGACAATACCCACTTGTAGGGGTTTTGTGGTGCCTTGGTTGTCAGGTGTCGGTTGTCCGGCGTGGTGGACCAAGCAGGCGTCAGGGTCTCCCGTACTTCGTCACGCGGCATCGGCAGCCTGACAACGGACAACCAGCGACCGACAACGAGGGCCGGCCATGAGCGAGTGAAGACGGACAACTCAGATCCAACAGCGGTCCACCGCGTACTTCACCAGCCCGGCGACACTGCGCACGTTGAGCTTGGTCATGAGGTTCTTGCGGTGCGTCTTGATCGTCTCGGTGCTCACATGCAGGGCCGCGCCGATCTCGTCGTTCGTTTTCTCCTGGGCCACCATGCGGATGATCTCCCGCTCCCGTTCCGTGAGGCCGATGTACTGGCCATCAGGCCGCTTCTCCGTGAATTTGTAGCCTTTCTCCACACTTTGCCGAACGGCCTCGCTCAGGTGCCGTTCGCCGGCCATTACCGCATCGATCGCGTCCAGCAGCTCCTCCTTGGGCGAGTTCTTGAGCAGATAGCCCATGGCCCCTTCGATCAGCATGCTGTTCACGTACTCGATCTCCATCAGCATCGAATGTGCCAGCACCTTCACCTCGGGGTGCTTCTTGCGGAGCATGCGCGCCGTGTCGATACCGTCCATTCCCGGCAGCGATACATCCAGCAGGACGAGGTCGGCCTTGTTCTCCTTGAGGTATTCGAACAGGGCCTTGCCCGTGCTCGCGTGCGTCACGACCTCCAGGCCACGCTGATCCGCGAGGCGATAGCGAAGGCCATCCGCTACCAGTTCCTGGGCGTCGGCGACGATGATGCGTACAGCAGGCATATGTTCGGTTCTGTGCGAATATCGGGGGATCATCACCTTCGCCCACATGAAAGCATGGGTATTGGAGCGGCACGGATCCCCGGAACGCGCGTTCGCTTTGCGGGATGTCCCTGATCCCGAGCCGGCGCGGGGCCAGGCGCTCATCCGTAGTGAAGGCTTCGGCCTGAACTATGCCGACGTCATGGCGCGCAAAGGGCTCTACCGAGAGGCCCCGGCCCCTCCCTGTGTGATCGGGTACGAGAGCGTTGGCCGTGTTGAAAAGGTCGGGGAAGGCGTATCCACGGATCTCGTGGGCGCGCGTGTAGCTGCCATCACGCGTTTCGGAGGGTATGCGGAATTGGTCGTTACCGACCATCGGGCCGTGGTGAAAGTGCCGGAGACCTTGGGCCTGGGCGAAGCGTGTGCGCTCACCACCCAAGGGGTCACGGCCTGGTACATGGCCATGATCGCCTATCCATTGCGGTCAGGGCAACACGTGCTCATCCACAGTGCGGCCGGTGGCGTCGGGCATCTGCTCGTGCAACTCGCGGCGCAGGTCGGCTGCGTGGTATTCGCCGTGGCGAGCGGTACCGGGAAGATGGAGCGCTTGAAGAAGCTCGGTGCTCAACACGTCATCGACCGGTCGGTCGCGGACTATGCGCAGGCAACGCGTTCGTTGCTCGGAGACAGACGGCTGGATGTCTCTTTCAATGCCGTGGGCGGAAGCACGTTCAAGAAAGACCTGGCGCTGCTGGGGGATTGTGGTACGCTCGTGATGTACGGCGGGGCGGAGCGGGGCGCCGGGGCTTTCGGAGCGTTGCGCTTCGTCTGGCGCATGGGCCTGTTGATACCCATCCTATTGATGATGCGCAGCCGCAGCCTCATCGGTGTGAACATGCTGCGCGTCGGGGAACATCGGCCGGAGGTGCTCGCTGAATGCCTTCATGGCATCGCCCGGGCGAACCGTGAAGGATGGCTATCACCGATCGCAGCGGCTCCGTTCCCCAAGGACCGCCTGGCCCAGGCCCATGAACTGCTCGAAGGCGGGCAGAGCATCGGCAAGGTGTCCGTGCGTTGGTGATGCTTGAACCATCCCAAGTCAGGACGAGCGCCGCCTCTCTACTTTCGTGCCGTGCCCCCCACCGTCGCGCTTCCTGCGAAACCATTTTCCCAATGGAAGGTCGGCCTTGACCGACCGTTGCTCATCGCCGGACCTTGTAGCGCGGAAAGTGAGGAGCAGGTGATCGCGACCGCGCGGTCGATCGCGTTGGAAGCGCCACAGGTGAAGGCTTTCCGCGCGGGTATCTGGAAGCCTCGCACTCGTCCGGGCGGATTCGAAGGCGTTGGCGACCAGGCTTTGCCCTGGCTCAAGCGTGTCAAGGAGGAAACGGGCCTGCTCGTCATGACCGAGGTGGCCACCCCGGAACATGTGGAAGCGGCGTTGCGAGCTGGCATCGATATGCTCTGGATCGGCGCACGCACCACGCCCAACCCGTTCAGTGTGCAGGCCATCGCTGACGCCCTGAACGGGGTGGATGTCCCGGTGTTCGTGAAGAATCCGATGAATCCCGACCTGCAATTGTGGGTAGGGGCCATCGAGCGCCTGGCCGCTGCGGGGGTTACCCGTCTTGCCGCGATCCATCGCGGATTCAGCTGGTTCGAACGCACCCCTTACCGGAACAGCCCCATGTGGGAGTTCCCCATCCGTCTGAAGGCCGCCTTCCCCCATTTGGAGCTCGTCTGCGACCCCAGCCACATCGCGGGGCACCCGGACAAGCTGGCGGAGATCGCCCAACAGGCCCTGGACCTGAACTTCAGCGGGCTCATGATCGAGACCCACTGCGATCCGATCAATGCCCGTAGCGATGCCCAACAGCAGATCACGCCCGGGGCGCTGCGCGGGTTGTTGGACAGCCTGATCGCCCGGGAGACCGTGCCTGGGGAACAGGCTGGGGACAAGTTGCAAGCCCTTCGCGACCTGATCGACCAACTGGATGAGGAGATCGCGCAAAAGCTGGCCAGCCGTATGGACATCGCTGAACGCATCGGCGAGTTCAAGCAGGCACACAACGTCGCCATTCTCCAGCCCGAAAGATGGGAGCGCATCATGCGACGGCAACAGGCCCTGGGCCAGCGCCTGGGACTGAGTTCCGCTTTCGTGCAGGCCTTCATGAACGCCGTGCACGACGAGAGTATCCGGAGGCAAACCGCCGTTTGGGAACAGATACCCGCTGAATCCCTTCGGAATTCGACGAACACCGCACGCTGATCGGTGGTTTCACTGGAGGGACGTAGCATCAGATACCTGCCGGCGGAGCACTGCGGCTCAGGAAAACGAGAGTGAACGCTTTCGGTAGGACCGAACCATCCGGCACACGGCCCCTTCCTCTACTTTCGGGCGCCTTCAAGGAACCTGAGCAGAACCCGTTGTACGAACCGAAACCCTGTCCCAACATGTCAAGATCCTACTCTCTGGCCATCGCGACGCTTTGCAGCGCTGCAGCCATGGCCCAAGCCGTCTTCTCGGACGCGAGTGCGAACCTGTCGCACGAGTCCAGCGGAGCGGCATGCGTCGCCGTCGCCGATATGGACGGCGATGGGCTGGATGACATCATCCAGCTCGATATGAGCCAGCACGTCTACATCCTGTACCAGAACCCCGACCACAGCTTCGTGACCTTCGACTACGGTGTGGTCGAGCCCGGTGATCAGGAGTGGGGCTGGGCCATGGCCGACCTCAACAACGATGGCCACAAGGACATCTGCAGCGGTGTGAGCACCACGAGGTTCCTCAACATCACCTCCCGCGGAGTGTTCACGTTGACCGACCTGGATGGCCCGGGCATCTTCACCCAGGCCATGAGCATGGCTGACTTCGACAACGATGGCCGGGTGGACGTGTACGCGTGCAACGATGTGGGACCGAACAACATCTGGATCACCAACAACAGCGGCATCCCCGTGTATGACGCCGACTTCATGGACTGGACCACGGAATGTTCGGGCACCTCCGGTGACATGAGCGGCAACTACGGCAGCACATGCACCGACTTCGACAACGATGGTGATATCGATCTGCACATCAGTCACTGTCGCCAAGGCGTGAACAGTTCGTCGGATTGCCGTCGTTGGGACCGGCTCTTCGTGAACGACGGTAACGGCCACTACGCCGATCTCGCTGCCGACTACGGCGCCCAGAACAAAGAGCAGGTCTGGACCACTGATTTCGGCGACTATGACAACGATGGCGACCTGGACATGTTCCAGACCACGCACAGTACCACGCTCATGCTCTTCGAGAACGATGGTACCGGGCACTACACCAATGTGACCGCAGGCAGTGGCCTGCTCTACACCGGGTTCTTCCTGCAGGGGCTTTTCCGCGATCTGGACAATGACACGCATCTGGACATCGTCACCGGCAGCACGCACTACTATTTCAAGGGCCATGGTGACGGCACCTTCACCCGTGTGGATGACGTGTTCCCAGCTTCCAAGGAGATGCACAGCTTCGCGTTCGGTGACTTCAATCGCGATGGCTTCGAGGATGTCTATGCGACCTATGGTGATGGCTATGTGGATGGCGATCCCGGCTACCCGGACAAGCTCTGGATGAACACCCCGAACGGCAACCACTTCCTCAATGTGCGCCTCAAAGGGACCGTGAGCAACCGCGATGCGGTCGGTGGGCGCGTGACCATCACCGGCCCATGGGGCACGATGATCCGCGAAGTACACGCTGGTGAGAGCTACGGCATCACCAACACGTTCACTTGCCACTTCGGGCTCGGGCCCCACATGGTGATCCCCACCATGGTGGTGCGCTTCCCCAGCGGGCAGGAACAGACTTTCAACAATGTGAACGCCGATCAGGAGCTGGTCGTCGTGGAAGGCGGTTGTTCTTCGCCAAGCGTCAGCATCACCGGTGATGGTGGAGATCTGATCTGGTGTGAAGGCGATGCACCGATCGTCCTTATCGCGCCTTCATTGAGCGGCTACACGGGAACATGGAGCGACGGCAGCACCGGCCCAAGCGTTACCGCGAACGGAGGCGGGACCTGGAGCATCACGCTCACCAATGGTGATGAGTGCCCCGTGACCGCCATTGCCACGATCGTGGAGAACCCGGACCAGACACCGACGATCTCGGTCAATGGCCCCTTGAGCTTCTGTGAAACGGACGGCCCGGTGACGCTGACCTCCAGCGCCCTGTCAGGCAACGTGTGGAGTACGGACGTCGAAACACAGAGCATCGACGTGAACACTACGGGCGACTACTACGTGACGGTGAACGGAGCCTGTCAGCAATGGACCAGTGAGACCGTGAGCGTTGAGGTGCAGGACGCCCCGGATGCACCTGCGGCCAGTGGTGCGAGCATCGCCTATGGAGCGACGGCCGACCTGAACGCCACCGGCACCAACGTGGCTTGGTACGATGTGGCCGATGGCGGTAGTCCACTGGCCACCACCAACGCGTTCACCACACCGGCGCTTTTCAACACCACCTCGTACTGGTGTGCGGACCGCAACCTCAGCGGCGGGGAGATCTTCTACGGCGGACAGGTCAACCAGACCGATATCGGAGAGATCAGCAACAGCGGCTATCACCTGCTCTTCGAGGCCACGGAGGACATGATCATCCTGAGCGTAAAGGTTTACGCCGGCAACGCTGGTTCACGTGGGATCGAAGTGGTGGACATGGGCGACGGGTCGGTCATCGCCGAAGGCACCTTCGAGATCCCGGCCGGTGAGAGCCGCGTGGACGTCAACTTCACGGTGCCAGCTGGCGGACCTTATGGTTTCCGTTTCTCCACCCAGGACCCCGGGTGCTGGCGCGATGGCAATGGAAGCAACCCCTCTTATCCCTACGACCTCGGAGGGCTTGGTAGCATCACCGGGACCACGGTACAAGGAGGCAATGCCTTGGAGTATTACTACTTCTTCTATGACTGGGAAGTGCAGCGTCCGCTCAGCTCGTGCGAGAGCGTTCGCACGGAAGTGGTCGTGCAGGTGGCTCCACAGGGCATCAACGATGGCACCGTTTCCGGATTCTCCATCTATCCCGTTCCCACGGACGCCGCACTCACCATCGATTTCGGTACCATCACCGGTGAAGTGGACATGGACCTGATGGATCTGACCGGTCGTGTGGTAAGCGCCAAGCACCGCACCGTGAAGGGGAACAATACCATCGACGTGAGCGATCTGGCCCGGGGTGAGTACACCTTGCGTGTCCGTCACGACAATGGCCTCATTATCCGCCGTATCGTCGTGCGCTGATCATACCGATCCCCTGTGGCGCGCCCATCTCCGGAAAGGAGGTGGGCGCGCTGCTTTTGGGCTGATCGGCAAGGATGGATCCTTCTTCAGCCTGGTCCCGTATGAGGGGCCGCGATACCATCATGAAACACACCGCCAAGCTCCTCCTTGTCCCAGGCCTGTTCTTGTTCTCCGCTTGCCAGAAAGATGAGATCGATCAGACCCCTGATGCTCCCGTGGAGATCTGCGGGATCGACGGTATGCGCATGAAAGCCGACGTGGATGGCGCTGCCATCTGCTTCAGCAACACGCTTGTCGCCAACATGGCGGACGGACAGCTCACCATCGGAGGCGTCAACCCCATCAGCGGCAGTCTTGCCCTGCAATTGGATCAGACCTCGGTAGGCTCACATGCTGCGACCGGCGACATGAACCATGTGTTCTTCACCGTCGGGACCGTCGCGTATCAGAGTACGAACGAGGCTCCGGGTTCCATCACCATCACCTCGCACGATGAGAGCGCCAACCGTATAAAGGGCTCACTGACGGCGCAACTCGCCTCGCCCGATGGCAGTCCGGCGAAGAACGTTTCAGGCAGCTTCGAAGTGCTCTACCTGGAGCAGTAGACGCGGGGTGTTCGCTCCGCCCGGCGCCGGGCCTGGGTATCTTGGCCCGCATGTCCGGCCAGGTCTCCGCTCCCGACATACGCCTTGCGCTGATCGGTGTCGGGGCCATCGGCAATGCGCTCCTGCCCAGATTGCTGCACATGCCGCTCAGCGTCATCACGCTGGTGGACGGCGATCGCGTGGAGGAGGGCAATCTTGAACGGCAGGAACTCTTCGCCCCGGTGGATGTCGGACGACCAAAGGTCGAAGTGGCTGCGGCCTGGGCACGGAACGCCCCGGTTACACCTGTCCTTGAACAGCGTGATCTTTTCATTGGTCCCGAGAGTGCCGAGGATATCATCTCCATGCACGACGTCGTCGTGGATTGTACAGACGATGTGCATGCCCGAAGGGTCATCGACAGGACTTGCGCCGACTATGGTGTCGCGCTCGTCAGCGGTGCCGTTCACGGCAGGCAGGGTCAGGTGATCGTGCTGCATAGCGAAGGTCCGCTGGAAGACCTGTCGCTCGAAGATCTGTTCAGCGGTCGGCTCGGCGAGGAACAGGACGGCTGTGATATGCGCCATGTGCCGATGAATGTGCTGGACGAAGTGGCCAAGCGCATGGCTTGGCGTATCCGTGAACTGCTGAACAGGGTGAGGTTGGAGAACGGGCGCATCGAGCAATACGACGGGGACACCCATACATGGATCGGCATAGCTCCGCCCCTTGTGCCATGAACGAGCTGCTCTTTCTGGGCCTCATCGCGGTCGTGGCTTTCGCCTATGCCATGGTGGGTCATGGTGGCGCCAGCGGCTATCTGGCCCTGATGGCCCTTGTGGGCATACCGCTCGTCGTGGCTCAGGCATCGGCGCTCATGATCAATCTGGTCGTGAGCGGGATCGCCTTCGCACAGTATGCCAGAGCCGGTCATTTCCGCTGGCCGCTCTTCTGGCCTTTCGCCGTGACCTCGATCCCGATGGCTTGGTTCGGCAGACGGATCGAACTTGACGAAATGGTCTACAAACGCATCCTGGCCGTTTGCTTGTTGCTGGCCGTGGTGCGACTTCTGGGCTTCTTCGGTACCAACAACAAGGCTGAGCGACACGCCCCGCTGGCCGCTGCGCTGATGATCGGTGCTAGTCTCGGTTTCATCGCCGGGCTCATCAGCATCGGCGGTGGCATACTGCTCAGTCCCGTTCTTCTACTGATGCGCTGGGCAGATACGAAGGTCACCGCGTGTACCTCGGCGCTCTTCATCCTGGCGAACAGCGCAGCCGGGCTTGTGGCAACGGAGAACCTCGCAGGCGTGGTCGATACCCGCTTGTTGACCTGGGTCGCCGTTGCGCTCTGCGCGGGCCTGGTGGGCGCGCACCTGGGTGCCCAACGGCTCCAACCGCCCCGCTTGCGCCAGGCTTTGGGTATTGTCTTATTGTTCGCCTGCGTCAAACTGTGGTGGCCATGATCGGTGTGGACGAGGCGAAGCGCATCCTGATGCAGCACTTGCGGCCGCTGCCGTTCACGCCGCTCGTTCTGGATCTCGCCCAGGACCACCACCTCGCGGCGGACGTCAAGAGCCTCGCACCCCACCCGATGTTCGACATGAGCGCGGTCGATGGCTGGGCCCTTCGCGGCGACGGTCCCGGATGGAGCCCGGTGGGCGTGATCGCCGCAGGACAGAAGATGGCCGATTCGCTTCTGCCCGGTCAGTGCGCGCGCATCTTCACCGGGGCGCAGGTCCCGGAAGGAGCGGAGCGTGTGTTGATGCAGGAGCACGCTTTCATCGAGGCGGACATGATCCGTTGCCGGCATGGGCTTCCTCCGTCCGGTGCGAACATCCGCCGCATGGGAGAGCAGTTCACCAGCGGTGAATTGCTCGCGCGTACGGGCGAGCGTCTCGGTCCCGCGCTCATCGGCCTCGTGGCTTCCGGCGGATACGAAGAGGTCGAGGTCTCGTTCAAACCGTGGGTGGCCGTGGTGCGCACAGGGAACGAGTTCATCGAAGAGGGTGCTCCTCGTGATGGACGCATCTTCAGCAGCAACGAATGGATGCTTTTTGCCGCTTTGCGCAAGGAACTCTGTGAGGTGGACGATGACGGCGCTTACATCGCGGCCGATACGGACGCGGATATCGAGCACGCGGTCAGACAGGCTGCGGCTGCGGACGTCATCATCACCACGGGTGGCGTTTCCGTCGGTGACCACGACCGTGTGAAGGCGGTCCTGGAGAAGATGGGTGCCACGATCCACTTCCATGGCGTCGCGCAGAAGCCGGGCAAACCCATGCTCTTCGCTACGCTGGATGGCAAACCGGTCTTCGGCCTCCCCGGTAACCCGCGCGCGGTGATGGTCCTCTACTGGGAATACGTGTTACCCTTCCTGCGCGCCATGCAGGGTGCTATCGACCCATGGCCAAGGACAGAGCTCCTTCCTGTCACCGGGCCTTTGGAGTTGAAGGGCGACCGAGCCGAATTCCGCGCCGCACGGTCGGAAGGTGGCAAATTGATCCTGCTCGCCGATGAAGGATCACACATGCTGCGCTCGATGATCGATGCCGATGCCCTCGCGTACCTGCCAGCCGACAAGCGCTCCTGGAAGAACGGTGAACCGGTCGAGGTCCATTTCCTGCCCCGATGAACGATCGCCAATGGACCGGTGTGGTCCTCGCGGGCGGGAAGAGTTCCCGGATGGGGCGGGACAAGGCGCTCGTCCAAGTGGAAGGGATCACACTCCTGGATCGGGCCATTGAGCAGCTCCGACCCCACGCCAAGGAGGTGCTGGTCATCGGTGATCCCGCCCGTTACACCCCGATACATGCCCATGTGGTACCGGATGACGAACCCGGCAATGGACCCCTTGGAGGATTGGTGACCGCATTGGCACATGCGCGCTACGTGCGGGTCCTGGTGCTGGCCTGCGACATGCCGAACATCACCGATCGGTTGCTGGTCCATCTGAAGCACGGATTGACGGGCGAAGTGGATGCCGTCGTGCCCAGGCACGGAGGGCTCCTTGAGCCGTTGGCCGCGACTTATCATCGGCACGCGATCGAGCCCTTCCAACGGAACATCGCGACAGGCAGACTGAAGATGAGCGACGCCATCAACGCGATACGCGTCCAATATCTTGACCTGGTGCCGGGCAAAGAAGGCTGGCCCCAGGAACTGTTCAGGAACGTGAACGCTCCTTCCGATCTTTGAGCCGATGAAGGTGCTTCTCTTCGGGATGATCGCCGAAAAGGCCGGCGTGGCAGAACTCACTGCCCATGCCGTTTCCGCGTACGCGCTCAAACGCGAGCTCGAAGAGCGGATCCCGGGGCTGGACCGCATGAGCTACGCCCTGGCGATCGATCGCCGGATCGTGAAGGAGGATGTTCCCATCAAGGGCAGTGAAGAGGTCGCGCTGCTGCCGCCATTCGCAGGAGGATGAGCGAGGTGAGGACACATAAGAAGCGCGACATCTTCGTCGAGGGTGCGATCCCGGCATCCTTCATCGCCGAGAGCATCGCCAAACACGCCACACGGACCGACATCGGTGGCCACGAGATCTTCCTCGGCCAGGTGCGTTCTGATGTGATCGATGGCAGGCACGTGGAGGGCATCGACTACTCGGCGTATCGCGAGATGGCCAATGAGCAGATGGGCGTCATCCGTGAGGAGGCCTTTGCGCGGTGGCCACAGATGACCTGCTTGCATGTGCATCACAGCCAGGGCGTCATCAAGGCTGGAGAACTGTGCTTCATGGTCTTCGCCAGCGCCCCGCATCGCCAGCAGGCGCGGGAGGCCGTCGCCTTCGTGACCGATGAAGTGAAGAGGAGGCTGCCGATCTTCGGGAAGGAGATCATGTCGGGATCAACACACACTTGGAAGACCAATACCTGAAGCACCCCGGCATGAGCCAGGTCGAACTCCTTGAGTCTATCCACTTTCACGATCTTCCGGTGGATGGGTTCGGATTCAGTCCCGAGTACCCGACATCTTTCCGGCTTGATTTCGCGACCTATGTCGACGAGAGGAAAGACTACGACCATTGGCGGATCGAGTTCGATCACATCGAGCGCATGACCGTGGATGGTTTCACCGTCGATGACCAGTCAGGTTTCGAAGTCTTCTCTTTCAACTATTCGATCGGAGCACGATTCGAGGGGCGCTTCGTCCTATTGACCGGATCTGGCCGACCAGAATTGACCATCACCTTCACCAGCAAGAACTACAGGATAGCGCGACTGAACGGATGATCGACATCACCCACAAGCCCACGACGCTGCGCGAAGCCACGGCCGTAGCGACCGTTGCAGTAAGTCTGACCCAGACCATCGCCGCAGTAAAGGAGAAGCGTGTGCCTAAGGGGGATGTCCTAGAGGCCGCAAGGGTCGCTGGGCTATTCGGGATCAAACGCACAGCGGACATGATCCCCGACTGTCATCCGCTACCGATCGAGTTCGCGGCTGTCACCTTCGACGTGCTGGACCTCTCCATCGTGGTCACCGTGAAGGTCAAGGCCATCTACCGCACCGGTGTCGAAGTGGAAGCCATGCACGGGGCGAGCGTTGCTGCGCTCACGATCTACGATATGCTGAAGCCCATCGACAAAGGCATCAGTATAGAGCGCATCCGGCTGGTGGAGAAGAAAGGCGGCAAGAGTGATTGGACCGACACCTTCCACAAGGCGCCGCGTGCTGCCGTGCTCATCATCAGCGACAGCGTTGCCGCCGGCAAGAAGGAGGACAAGGCGGGCGCGGCGATCATCGAGCGGTTGAAGAGACTCGGGGTGGAAGTCGCGGCGCAGATGGTCGTTGCGGACGAGCCCGATGTGATCGCCATGCAAGTGAAAACCTGGGCCATGGAAAAGTTCGACCTGATCCTCACCACGGGAGGTACCGGACTTTCGCCGCGGGATAGAACGCCCGAAGCCATCGCACCCATCCTGGAGCGGGACGTGCCCGGCATCATGGAAGCCGCACGCGCTTATGGCCAGGAACGCATGCCGTGGGCCATGATGAGCAGGGGTGTTGCCGGCATGATCGACCGCACCCTGGTGATCACGCTCCCCGGCTCAACGCGAGGGGCACAGGAAACAATGGATGCGTTGTTCCCCTTCGTGCTGCATGTGATCAAGGTGCAAGAGCATGCCTTCCGTCATGGTTTGTGATCAGCCCCCAATACTCACCATCGGCCGCGCGCTCAGGTCATGCAACAGTTCCTCCTGCTTTTCCGGTTTGAAAGGTGGCAACCCACCGAGCATCGCATGTTTGGCCAGCACGTTCGCTTCGATCAGCGGTGCGATGTCCTCCCCACGACGCAGGGCTGAGAGCAGGTCCGTCTCCTCGCGCGCGAATAGGCAGTTTCGCATCTTCCCTTCGGCCGTCAGGCGCAACCGGTCACAGTTGCCGCAGAACGGTTCGGTCACCGTGCTGATCACCGCGAACGTGCCCGGCCACGAGGCTACGCGATAGGTCTTCGCCGTGCTGTGCGGATCGTCGTTCAGCTTCTCGAACGAATGCACGCTGCCGATGTGACCGAGCATCTCGGCGTAGGTGTACACGCGCTCCCTTCCCCAGTGGTTGCCGGCGAACGGCATGAATTCGATGAAGCGCACATGCACCGGATACTCGCGTGTCAGTTCCACGAAGCGCAGAAGCTCGTCGTCGTTCACGCCGCGCATGACCACCA
>CAZYPC010000083.1:0-19748 GCA_964649165.1 uncultured Chryseobacterium sp. | reverse complement strand
GCTGACCGAACCCATCATCATCGGCCGATGAGAAAGGAGCTGATCATCGCCGTGGCCACGCTGATGGCCGCGTGCTGCGGGAAGAAGGACGCTGCTCAGGCTACCTCCTCCTCCGAGACCGGAGCCGGAGCTTCCTCGCCCCGGGTGCTGGTGTACCGCACCAGCACGGATCATGCGAACCATGTTCCTGTGATCCTGTCAGAGGACAAGACGCGCATCGTCTCTTATCCGCACCCGAAGGACCTGAAGACCGGTAGCGGCTATCCCGTGCCCTCTCCATTGAGCAAGGGGTACCTCATGGACAACCGCGGTATCGGCGTGAATGTCGCCTACCTGAGCATGACCTACGAGCAATATGCGGCTCTCGCAGAGGCTCCTTCGATGGACATGCTCGAAGCCTCGATCATCGACCGTGATCCGTTGTTGGAGATGTGCGAATGCGCGAGACGGAACGAATTCAAGGACCCGGCGAAAGAGATCAACGCCTGGGTGGAGGCCGGTGAACTCGAGAAATACTGCAAGAAATTGAAATAGCCCCCGTGGATCACTCCCATGGCGCCTGGCGGGCATCCCAGCGGATGTCCGCCAGCACTATTTTGGTGCGGACCAATTCCACGGGACATGTCCAGCATTTTCGACCGCGCGCATGCCGACCAGCTGGTCGAGCGCATCGCCAGGCTCACGCCGGAGAGCAAGGGCCAATGGGGCAAGATGTTCGTTGATCAAATGCTGGCCCACTGCCAGCAGCCATTGCGCGTGGCCGTCGGCGAACTGAAGCCCAAACGTTCGTTCATCGGGCTGCTCATCGGGCCAACCGTGAAGAAGAAGCTCGTGACGGCGAAGCCGTGGGACAAGAACATGCCCACGGACAAGAACTTCATCATCGTGGACCGGCGGAAGTTCGACGACGAACGTCGCAAACTGACCGAGTTGCTGCGCCGGTTCAGTACAGGTGGACCCGAAGGGTTGTCGAAAGCACCACACCCCTTCTTCGGCAAGCTGACAACGAAGGAGTGGGACGCGCTCATGCGCAACCACCTGGACCATCACCTCCGGCAGTTCGGGGTCTGACGGCGCCGTGAGTACCCGGCTTTCCTTCCTCGCGGTGATCCTGACCAGCGCCGTGCTGGTGTGGACGCGCATCGAATACTCCGAGCTACGCGGCTGGACCCCGATGAAGGTGACCACCTGGGACGCCTTCGGCTACTACCAGTATCTGCCCGCGATCTTCATCTACGATGACATCCAACGGCAGGAATGGGTGGCTGCGGTCGATAGCAGCTATCACGTCGTCGGTGACGGCGGTCTGTACCAGTTGATGGAACTTGAGAACGGTAACCGGGCGACGAAATACCTCGGTGGCGCCGCGCTGATGGAGCTCCCCTTCTTCCTTGCGGGTCATGCGTTGGCCGGATGGACCGGTCACGCGCAGGACGGCTTCTCCCCAACCTACCAATGGGCCATCGCGCTCTCGCCGCTGGTCTATTGCGTTTTCGGCCTGTTGCTGCTGCACGCGGTGCTGCGGCGCTGGTTCAACGATATCACGGTCGCCTTGGTGCTTGTGCTGATCACGCTCTCCACGAACGCCATCCAGTACATCAGTGTCGATGGCGCGCAGACACACGGTTTCCTTTTCGCACTGTACTGTCTGTTCCTGTGGGCCACGGCCAAATGGCACGAGTCGCCTGCAAAGCGATGGGCGCTGGTGATCGGTGCGACGATCGGGCTGGCCTGTGTGACACGGCCCACGGAGTCGATCATGTTGTTCATCCCGCTGCTCTGGAACACGCATACGAAAGCGTCGGCGAAAGCCAAATGGGCGATGGTCCATGAAAACCGGTCCCATCTGGCTCTGGCCGCTGCCGCCGGGTTCGTGATGGTCCTTCCCCAGCTCGTATACTGGAAGATCGTCACTGGCTCCTTCGTGTTCGACGTCGGCAGCAAGTGGGACTTTCTTGACCCGCATTGGCGCGTGCTTTTCGGATGGGAAAAGGGCTGGTTCGTCTACACGCCCATCACCATACTGTTGATCATCGGCCTCTTCTTCATGCGTGGTAGACCTTGGTGGAAGAGCGTACTGGTCTTCGCCCTGCTCAATATCTGGATCGTGATCGCCTGGCACGATTGGCGCTACGGCGGAAGCTACTCGGCTCGCGCACTGGTGCAGAGCTATCCGGTGCTGGCCCTCCCTTTCGCGGCGCTCGTTCAACGGATCATTTCCACCCGATGGCGGTGGCCTTTCGTCGCGCTATGTTCCTACCTGCTACTCTCGAACGGCTGGCAGATCCGGCAGTACAATAACGGCGTCATCAAATACGACGGCATGACGCGCGAGGAATACAGGCGCATCTATTTGCGCTGAGCGGTCAGTTGTTCGGCGCACCTTGCGAGATCCAGTCCAGTACCTGGTTGATACGGCAATCCGAAAGCCCGCTTCCAACAGGAGGCATGGAGGAATAGGAGGATTGATGCTGGATGGCCCCAGCCAAGGTCCCATCGTTCACCACGGGCACAACACCCGCATAAGAGGTCAGGTTGATGCCGCCATCAGGGCTCGACCCACCATGGCAACCGGTGCAGAACGTGTTCAAGGTCGGCGCGATGGTACCGGAGAACGTCACATTGGTCGTGTCGCAGCTTGACGGAACACAGGAGTTGTTCTGTGCACCTTGCTGTATCCATGTGACGATCAGATCGATCTGGTCCTGGGTGAGTTGCGGTTCATCGTTCGGCGGCATCTGGTCGTTGCCGGTCTCCCAGATCCCGTCGGTGAGCAGATCGCTGTTGTTCGGACTACCCGCTTGCACCTGCTGCATGACATGCGCGTAATCGTACAACCGCACCCCTTCCTCATGAGTGATGGCATCATGGCATCCTTCCGTCGCACAATAGCTGGCGAGAAGCGGCCCGATGGTCTGTTCGAAAAAGACCGAATCCGGATCACAGACCACAGCAGGTGGCATGGTATCCGGAGGAGGTACCCAAGCGTAGCCGGTATCCGTGAGTCCGGTGGTATCTTCAGGTGTGACCAGTGGCTCATGTTTGCAGGCTTGCACGAAAACCAGTCCCGTGAAGAGACTGGCGATCACCTTGAAGGACTTGGGCCGAGCGGACACGGTCATGGTTTATGGGTACAAAGTTCCCCACGCCGACCACCCCGGGTCGAACCGGATCGGACGAACCGGGCCGTTGCACCGACGAAGGAGACGAGATGCCGATAAACGGCCGACAGAACGCAGTTCCCCGCCTTCCCTGGGCAAGAGCTATTGTCCCCAATAGCCACTGGCACATCTACTCCAAGACCACGCGCATGGACCTGGCCTCCTCACCATGTTGCACGGTGACCACGTAGACCCCGGCACCTGCAAGGATGAAAAGCGAATTGCCGCTCACCTTGTACGGGATGTACCGGCCCAGCAAGTCTGTCACATGGACGCCATTGACGGCCGTGTTGAACCGGATCGGCATACACACGGGTGCTGGATTCGGTCCGATCACGTGGAGTTCGTCGGCAACGTGAGTAACGACCACCACCTGAGACCGGGTTTCAGCACCATCCAGATCGACCTGAACCAGTACGTAGTAGTTGGGTCCCATCAGAGGTGCTCCATCCACGGCCTGGTAGTCCCGTTCTGTCTGGCTGTTGCCGGCGCCCGGGATGCGGGCGATCTCCTCCCAACTGCTCAGATCGCCCGAACGAAGCAGCAGAAAATGGTCGTTGTTCCGCTCCGATGCCGTGCGCCAGGTCAGGTGACTTTGCCCCAGGATAGCTTCACCGGTGAAGGACACGAGTTCGACTGGTAGGACAAAAGGCAACACATTCACCTGATCGCTCAAAACCACATTGCTACTGAAGGAAATGTCGTCCAGGCCGAAATCGTTGCCGACCCCCTCACCGGACATCGCCCGCAGGCAGATGGTCGCCGTCGTGGGCCCCGGCGGTGCTGTCCAGCTTTGGGTGATGGTCTGCCATCCTGCCCCGAAAGCGGGCAGTACCACCTCAGGACCATTGGCCGAACCATTGATCCACCATTGCAGGCGCGCTGGCGTGGCATTGGACAGGGTCCGGGCACGATAGCTCAAGGTATAGGTCTGGCCCGGGCAAACGGTGACGTCTTGACACCGGACCATGAACAGCGCGGAATTCCATCCGGAGTTGACGATCATGAACTGCCCCGTACCGGTGCCTGAGAACTGCGAGTGATAACTGGCAGCATTTGTTCCGATGTAGTAGTACCCGTCGCCCAGGTTCAGGTTTGAATTATAGACGAACTGCGTCGAGAAACCCGCATTGCCACTGCTGAAATTGCCGTTCGCCACAAGGTTGCCGGTAGCGTAGGAAACCTGGCACGTGTAGATCCCCGGTGTGTTGACGGTTATGCTTGCCGACGTGGCCCCCGTACTCCACAGATAGTTGCTGAACCCGGTCGGGCCGTCGATCTGGACCGGGCTGCCGGCAAACTGGATGTCCGGCCCCAAGTCGATGGAACAGACCGGCTGCGACCGGGTGGAAGATCCAGTAGCACCCGCGATGAACAGCAGCGCGTACCGCTGGACAAGGCGCCTATGATCGATCCAACCTTTCATTGGAGCTACACAAAGATGGCTCCGGCAGAGCGAGTTCCGACACGTTCGCGAAGCGAAGGATCCGGGCGAGGGCGATCAACCCAGCACCTCCTTCACCTTGGCGCCGATCGTGGCCGGGCTGTCCACCACATGGATGCCGCTTTCACGCATCACTTTCTTCTTCGCAGCAGCGCTCTCATCCGCGCCGGAAACGATCGCGCCCGCATGGCCCATGGTGCGGCCCTTCGGGGCGGTCTCTCCTGCGATGAAGCCCACAACAGGTTTCTTGCAGTTCTCCTTGATCCACTTCGCGGCGCGGATCTCCAGGTCACCGCCGATCTCACCGATCATGACGATGGCCTTCGTGTCCGGATCGTTCGCGAAGAGCTGGACCGCCTCGAGCGTGGTAGTGCCGATGATCGGATCGCCTCCGATGCCGATCGCGCTGGTGATGCCGAGCCCGGCCTTCACCACCTGGTCGGCGGCCTCATAGGTCAGGGTACCTGATTTCGAGACGATGCCAACCGGGCCTTTCTTGAACACGAAGCCGGGCATGATGCCCACCTTGCATTCATCGGCCGTGATCACACCGGGGCAGTTCGGGCCGATCAGTGTGCAGCCTTTGCCGCGGATGTACTCACGGGCGGCAACCATGTCCTTCACGGGGATGCCCTCGGTGATGCAGACGATCACCTTGATGCCGGCCTCGGCGGCTTCCATGATCGCGTCGGCCGCGAACGCGGGCGGAACGAAAATGATGCTCACGTCCGCGCCGGTGGCGTTCACCGCCTGGCTCACGGTCTCAAAAACCGGCCGGTCGAGGTGCTTCTGTCCGCCCTTGCCGGGCGTAACGCCGCCGACCACGTTGGTGCCGTACTCGATCATCTGTTCGGCGTGGAAGGTGCCTTCGCTGCCGGTGAAGCCCTGGACGATGACCTTGCTGTTCTTGTTGACGAGGACGCTCATGTTGTGGTACTCAGTTGGCAGCAGGCAGTCGGCAGAATGCAGTGAGGCCGCTGCCTGCTGCCAACTGCCTGCTGCTTGCTCATCAGGTCGGCGAATCTAATCGGCCTTGGCCGGAGCGGGTGCAAGCGGCTTGTAGTTGGTCCGGAGATAGTCGAAGACCAGCCACAGGGTGCCGAGCATGATGGCCCCGCCCACCCAGAACGGCAGGCCCTTGCCCAGCGGATAGAGCACGCTTGAAAGGCCCGGCCCGAGCACCCGTCCGAGCGAGCCGAAGCCCATGTTCTGGCCCATCACTTCGCCCTGTTCATGGGGCGATGCCTGGCGGCTGAGGATGGAAACGAGGCTGGGGTTCAGGCAGGCGTTTCCCACCGAAAGAAGGATCATCGGGATCATGCTCAGCAGCACGAACGCCAGATCCAGGTCCTGATGGAGCGGCTCGCCGTCCGGACCGATCGGCACGGATTCGCGCGCACCGAGCGGAACAAAGGGGATCGCGGCGAGTCCGATGCCGACCATCACCGCACCGCGGATCATCATCTTCTTCTCGCCCCAGAGCTTCTGGAACACGCTCACGAGGCCGCCCTGAGAAATGGCCGACAGCACACCGACGATGGCGAACATCAGGCCCACCTGGTCCACGTCGAGGTGGTAGCGCTGCTTCCAGTAGAAGGAGATGCTCACGTTCATCATGCTGAACGCCGTGATGTACACGAAGCCGATGATGAAGATGTCGCGGAAGCGCAGGTCCTTCAACGAAGCGAACGTGCTGGCGATGGGTTTGAAATTGATGGGCCGCGCGTGGTCCTTCACGTTCAGCGATTCGGGCAGGGCGAAGAGCACGCCCAAGAGATTCAGCCCGCACAGCGCCGTGGCGAACCATCCGACTGACGCGATGCCGCCATGATGGTGATAGATGTAACCGCCGATGAAGGGCCCGAAGGCGAAGGCGATGCCGAACGACGCGCCCACGATGAGCCCGATGCGCTTGGCGCGGTCCTTCGGCTCGGTGATGTCGCTCACGTAAGCCTGCGCCGCCGCGATGTTGCCGCTGCCGATGCCCGTAAGGACGCGCGAAACGAAAAGCCAGAACAGGTTGTCGGCATAGGCGAACACCACATAGCTGATGGCGCTCAGCACGACCGAGATCAGGATCACGGGCCGACGACCGTACCGATCGCTCACGCTGCCCCAGATGGGCGAGCAGAGGAAGACCATCGCGCTGAAGACCAGCGCCGTGACCATGATCGCGTTGTCGCTCGCACCGATCTTCTCCCCGAAGTAGGGCATCACCGGAATGAAGAGCGTGAAGCCCAGCAGATCGATGAAGATCGTGAGCCAGAGGATGAGCAGGCGCTTGTCCAAGGGGTGGTGGGCGGGGCGTAGCCGCTAGGTTTCGGGGGCTTCCACCGTTGTAGCGCGGCGAACGTACGGACGGATGATGAGGCGGATGGTGTTGGTCCAGCTCACATACTTCCAGGCCCAGCCCATGAGCACCTTCAGTCGATTGCGGAAACCCACCAACGCCATCAGGTGCACGAACATCCAGGCGAGCCAGGCGATGGGGCCGCTCAGATGGAAACGGCCGGCATCGACCACCGCCTTGAAGCGGCCGATCGTGGCCATGCTGCCCTTGTCGGCATAGGTGAATTCCTTCATCGCCTTGCCCATGACCTTACGTACGAGATTCTCGCCGAGCAGCGCAGCCTGCTGGATAGCGGCCGGTGCCACCTGCGGATGGCCGTATTCCCATGTGCCTTCCTGCATGAAGGCCACGTCGCCAAGGGCGTACACATCAGACACGCCCTTCAACCGGTTGAAACGGTCCACGACATACCGGTTGGCCTTCGTGTCCACCGCTTTTTCGAGCCCGGGAATGAGCGTTCCCTTCACCCCGGCGGCCCAAATGAGCGTGTTGCTGTCCAAGGTGGATCCATCCTTGAAGGTGACACGTGCGCCATCGAACGCCACCACCCGCGCACCGAACTTGACCTGAACGCCCATCCCGGTCAGGTACCTCAGTGCCGCCGCACTGCTCTTCTCGGAGAAATTCTTCAGCACGCGTTCGTTGCTGTCCACGAGCCAGATCTGCATGCGGTCGCTCTCAAGTTCGCGGTATTCGCGGCGGAGCACGGTGCCCTTGATCTCGGCCAGGGCGCCCGCGAGCTCAACGCCCGTAGGCCCGGCACCGACGATGGTGAAGTTCAGGCAGCGCCGTTGGCCGGTCTCGTCCTGCGCGTAGAGCGCGGCCTCGAAGTCCTGCAGGAAATCGCTGCGGATGTCCAGCGCCTGGCTGATGCTCTTCAGTTGCATCGCCTCGCCCTCGATCTGGGCATTGCCGAAAAAGTTGGTCTGGCTCCCGGTGGCGAGCACGAGGATGTCGTAGGAGAATTCACCATGATCGGTGATCACGACCTTCCGTTCCGGGTCCACCGCGTTCACATGCGCCATGCGGAAGGCCACGTTGGGCATGGGCGCCACCGTGCGTCGGAACGGGTGCGCGATGCTGTCGGCACTGAGGCTGGCGGTGGCCACCTGGTACAGCAGCGGCTGGAAGCAATGGTGATTGTGCTTGTCCAGCAGCAGCACCTTGTAGGGCCGGCCTTCCAACGACTTGATCAGCTCCAGACCGGCGAAGCCACCTCCGACCACGACCACCGTGGGGTACTCCAGCTCTTCATAGGCTTTACCGGCAGCGGTGGGCATGGATCGAAAGGGGACGAAGATCGCCCAATTTCGCCGCGTGCCGGACCAAGACACCATCTGCGCGCTGAGTACGCCACCGGGAACAGGGGCCATCGCCGTCGTCCGCCTTAGCGGGCCGGAAGCGCTGGCGGTAACGCGGCGTTGCTCCGACCTTTCACACAACATCGCGGCACGCACCGCCTACTTCTGCAAGCTGCGCGATGCGGAAGGCGATATCGACGAAGGGCTTGTCACCTGGTTCAAAGGGCCTGCCTCGTACACCGGTGAAGATGTCGTGGAGATCGGGGTGCACGGATCGCCGTACGTGCAACAACGGCTGCTGAGCGCGCTCATCGATAAAGGTGCCCGCAGTGCGAGGCCCGGCGAGTTCACCTTGCGGGCCTTCCTCAACCGCAAGCTCGACCTGTCGCAGTCCGAAGCCGTGGCGGACCTGATCGCCAGCCAGAGCGCGGCGGCGCACAAGCTCGCGCTGCAACAACTGCGCGGTGGCTACAGCGAGAAGATCGAGATCCTGCGCCAGCAGCTCATCGACTTCAGCGCGCTGATCGAACTGGAACTGGACTTCAGCGAAGAGGACGTGGAGTTCGCACGGCGCGACGAGTTGCTCGCGCTCATCAACGAACTGATCGCCGTGTGCAGTGAGCTGATGAACAGCTTCCGCTATGGGAACGCCGTGAAGCAGGGCGTGCCCGTGGCCATCATCGGCGCACCGAACAGCGGCAAGAGCACCCTGCTCAACACCTTGCTGCAAGAAGACCGCGCGATCGTGAGCGACATTCCGGGCACCACGCGGGACACAGTAGAGGAAGCCATCACCATTGACGGCGTGCTGTTCCGCTTCATCGATACGGCGGGCATCCGCAGCACGGAGGACACGATCGAGAAACTGGGCATCGAACGCAGCTACAAGAAGGCGGCGGAGGCGAGCATCGTCGTGCTGCTCGCTGACGCGACCGTGGTGAGCGAAGGCGCCTTCCGTACGCAGGCCACGATGCTGCGCGAACGCATCGGCAACGGACCGCAGCTCATTCCCGTGCTGAACAAAATGGACCTGCCCGGCACGTCGCAGAACGGAGCGTTGATGCACATCAGCGCGAAGACCGGGGCCGGCGTGAACGAATTGAAGGACGCCTTCATCGAGCATGTGCAAGCGTTGCAGGAAACTGACGGTGGCATCGTGGTGACCAACGTTCGCCACGTTGACGCGCTGGGCCATGCGCGGCAGGCATTGCACGATGCGCGCATCGCGCTCAACAACGGCGTGAGCGGCGAACTGCTGGCCACCGACCTCCGCCGCGCGCAGCATCACCTGGGCGAGATCACCGGGCGCATCACGCCGGATGATCTGCTCGGGAGTATCTTCGGGAAGTTCTGCATCGGCAAGTAATACCGTCCCGTACGGACCGTTTCCTTCCCCAAATGAAAAGCGCACGGCCCCTCCTGATAGCCAGCGCCTGTTTTGTGGCGACCATGCTCTGCGCGCAAGAAGCCGCGACAACGACGGGCAAGTGGGCGATCGGCATGAGCGTTTCCCCCGGCATCGCTTTTCGGAACCTGGTATCCACCGAGGAGGATGGCTCATGGAACAACAACGTCGCTTTCCGAAACAGTTATGAAGAACCCCGCTTCGCCTATGGCGGCAGCCTCTTCTGCGCCTTGGGTCTTTCCGATCGATTCTCCGTGGAAGGTGGACTGGGGTACTCCTTGATGGGCTACCAGCTCAATATGGACGCCCTGACCTTCGGGGACGCGATCGATCCGAACCGGGGGTTCATCTATGAGACCAATGATGCTCCAATAGCGATACGTCGTTCCTTCCAATATGCGGAACTGCCCCTGCGATTGGTGTTCCAGTGCGGAAAGGGACGGTTGCGTTGGATCTCCGCCGCAGGCCTCACCACCGGCTACCTGCTGAAAAGCACGAGCACCATGGTCACGGTGGATGCCGAGGGCTCCACTGACCGATCGACCTCCGAGCTCAGCGGCGACTACAACACCATCGGCCTGTTCCCCACGGTGAGCACGGGCGTGAGCTACCGGTTGAACGACCGTATGGATCTCCGGTTGGAACCACAGGCCCGCTACGGCGTGTTGCGCATCATCGACGCGCCGGTCACCGCCCACCTGTGGAGCACGGGCATCGGTTTCGGTGTCCTGTGGCGCTTGTGACCAAAGCCTGCCCCCCCTTGCAGGACGGGGCTTCCATCGGTGACAAGGATGTTTGTAACAACCTTGTTACAAACAAAGACGTTACATTGGCGGCATGGAAGAAGAACGTTCCCCCTTCCTCATCGGCTCGCTCGTATCGGGCGACAGCTTCGTGGACCGCGAGGACAAGCGCAAGCACCTGCGCGCCAACTTCCGTTCCGGCGTCAACACCATCATCATCAGCCCGCGCCGCTGGGGCAAATCATCCCTGATCCGGCAGGTGGCGCTGGACATGTCGCGCGACAAGAGCGTACGCTTCGCCTTCGTGGACCTGTTCCATGTGCGCACCGAGCAGGACTTCCTGGAGCGCACCATCGAGGCGACCATCAAAGCGTTGGGCAAGACCATGGACCAGCGCATGGCGGACGTGAAGGAGTTCATCCGGGGCGTGGTGCCGCAGATCGGTTTCGGACTGGACCCGCAAAGCGAATTCAGCCTGAAGCTGAACCTGCCCGACGGTACGTACACCATGCAGGACCTGCTGGACCTGCCTGAACGCATGGCCAAGGCCAAGGGTGTCCAGTTGGTGCTCTGCATCGACGAGTTCCAGAACATCGGCCTGCTGCCCGACCCGCTGGGCTTCCAGAAAATGCTGCGGGCCTCCTGGCAGCACCACAAGCACGTATGCCATGTGATCTACGGCAGCAAGCGCCATATGATGATGGACCTGTTCAGCAAGCAGAGCATGCCCTTCTTCCGTTTCGGCGACATCCTCTTCCTGGACAAGATCAAGCGGGCGGACTGGGTACCCTTCATCAAAAACCGCTTCGCCAGCGTGAAGGTGAACATCGCCGTGGACCTGTGCGACCACATCGCCGAGCGCATGCAGGACCACAGCTACCATGTGCAGATGCTGGGACATGCGGCATGGCTCAGAACAAGCGGTCGCACCTGCACCCGGGCCACCGTTGATACCGCGCTGCAGGACCTCCTCAACCAGCACGACGCGCTCTACCACCGCCTGGTGGACGAACTGACGACGCCGCAGCTGAACTACCTGCGCGCGCTGCTCAATGGCGTGGAGCGTTTCACCACCATGGAAACGATCCGCCGCTTCAACCTCGGCTCCAGCGCGCACGTGAAACGCATGACATCGGCCCTGGAGAACAAGGAGGTGCTGGACTTCGTGGGCAAGGAGACCGAGTGGATCGACCCGCTGTTCAAGATCTGGCTGGAAGAGCGTTTCTGGGGTGGTCGCCTACGGATGATCTGATCACGGACACCGCTCGATCGTACGCGGCGCCTGCTCGATGTAGATGTACTCGTCCGCACCATCGCCTTCCATCGCCGGGCCCATGCCCATGGTGCAGATCGCTTCCACCGTCCATGGCTCGCCATCGGTCTTCACCCAGTTGCGGTATTCCCGCTGCAGATCCTTGTTGTCGAACTTGATGAGCGGTTCGCCTTCCTCCTCCCCGATGTCCATGCCGCCGGCACAGGGCCAGGTGAATTTCGCACCGCACGGCTGGAAGCTCTGCGCATCGGCCATGTAGGTGAACGTGCCCTGGAGCTTCATGCGCGGGATCGCATCACCGATCTCGTCCGCCAGCTTCTCAAGCGTCCAGTCCTCCTTGTTCTCAGCTGCGACACCCATCTCATCGGCCATCACCAGGCCCTGCTCCGTGTACAGGTAGAAGTCCGGCTTGTCGCCCGCGTAGCCGATCGTCATCAGCCCCCCGGCAGGTCCGCCTTGTGCATATACCACATGCCATTGACCGATCCACCCTTCGCGCAGGGTATCGCCTTCGCGCAGTTGCTGGATGATGTACGTGCTGTCCTTCCGTACCCAGAGATCCACCTGGATATGCTTGCCACCGCCCATCGGGAAGTTCCCGGTGTAGTAACCGTGCCATGGGTGCGCCACGCGCGGCACTGCCACCGGAACAACCGTTGTGTCCTGGGTGCTCGTGGATGATTCCGAGGAAGGGCTCGTACAGCTGGCGAGCAATACGGCACAGGCCAGTGGAGAGAAAAGGCGCATCGTGGCGGCGAATGTACCCGGTGCATATTCGCGCCGGAAATGATCCCGCTCCTCTCCTCCTTCTATTTCGGCAGCGTGGAGCACTACCGCCTGCTCGCGAAGCATCCGCGGACCATCCTCGACACCGGTGAACACTACGCGCGGCAGAGCTACCGTACCCGCACCGGTATCGTGGGGCCCAACGGCCGCCAGGACCTCAGCGTTCAGGTACTGCACGATCACGGCCGCAAGATCCACCTGCGCGATGTTCGCCTGAGCTTCGCGGAGACCTGGCCTGCGCAGCACGTGCACGCCATCCGCAGCGCCTATGGACAAACCCCCTGGTTCATCCACTACATCGATGAGATCGAGGCCGTGGTGATGGACCGCTACGAGCGTCTCGTGGACCTGCAGATGGCAACGATCGCGCTCGGCATGAAATGGCTTGGCATCGCCACCGACATCTTCGTGTCAGAGCAGTATGTCGAAGGCCGCGAGATCCACATGGCCAAAGGAGGCATCGGGCCGGTGGACTACACCACTCCGCTGGCCGAGCGTCTTCCGCTTCTGGACCTCCGCGATGCGCTCCATCCGAAAAAGCCACTACCCCCGGAAGTCACGCCGGTGCCCGAGTACACACAAGTCTTCGCCGACCGCCATGGCTTCGTTCCGCGCATGAGCGTGATCGACCTGGTGTGCAATGCCGGTCCACAGGCCAGGCACTGTTTGCTTAAGTGACGATGCTTGACCTCAGCAGGTCACGGCACAACAACGAAGGGCATCGAGACCGAACCTGCATCCGTACCGGCTACCAGCACATAAGCTCCAACGGCCAGCGTGGCACCGAAATCGATGCGCCGGATACCAGCGGCTGGGCCACGTGTCGCCGGTGCAGCTACGATCGTCCCCTTCACGTCCACAACCTGACAGGTCAGCGTCGAAGAAGAGGTCAGGATCACATCCGCTCCGCTCGCATCCGCATGCAGCAGTCGCATCGGTGCCGTGTTCGGCGCATCCGCGATGCCGGTGAACGGGGTTTCGAGATACCGGAGGAGCCGCACGTCAATACTGATACCCGCGCCACCGCTGCCGGCCACCACGATCTTGCCGTCAGGCTGTACCGCTACAGAAGGTGTCTCTTCATTCGGACCGATCTCCGGATGGAACAGTTCGCCACCCGAACCGAAGTCGGGATCCAGCGCTCCATCCTCCGCAGCCAACCTGCACACGTAGCTCCGACGGGCAACCCCTGACGCCGCAGCGGCCCCTGCCACGATGATGCGGCCGTCAGCGTCCAACGCCAGTGCTCCGCAGCGCGTTGCAGCGATCCCCGTCCATGTGCGCATGGTACCGTTCGCCCCGAAGTCGAGATCATGACCACCATCAGCGTTCATCCGGGAAACGGTCACGCGCGTGTTCGGGCCCGCCTCCGATTCGGTGCCGCCCATCACCACTTTTCCATCCGGTTGTACGACCACGGCCAATGCGATGTCGTCCAGGAAACTCCAGACGAAGATCGCCTTGCCGTCCCCGTCGAACGAATTGTCCAGCGTTCCATCGGCCAGATAGCACACAGCGACCGCGTCGAATTTCGTCGTCGCATCGCTGTAGGACGTGCCCACGCTCACGATGCGCCCATCAGGCATGATCGCCACGTCGTGCGCCCTGCAATTATCACCGCTGATGGTGTGCTCCACCTCGCCCGTCCCGCCGAAGGAGGTGTCGAATGTGCCGTCGGCGTTGAGCCGGCAGATGTAGAAGACATCCTTGCTTCCGTCAAACCCCTGACCGACCGCCACGATCTTCCCATCGCTCTGCACAGCCACCCCGTTGAGCTGATCCTCCTGGAAGCTGTCATCGATGATCAGGAACCCGGTGCCATTGAAGGTGGGGTCGAGCTGGCCGCTTGTGGTGAAGCGCATCATCACCTTGTCCGTGCCAGCGCCCTGCGTTGTGCCTACGAGGATGATCCCGCCGTCGGGTTGAAGGGCCAGGTCATTGACCACATCATACAGGCCATGGTCCAGGATGTTCCATCCTCCGTTCCCGAAATCGGGGTCCAGCGAACCGTCCGCCTCATACCGCGCCACGAGGAAATCAGCATGGTCCGGGGTAGAGGCGTACGTACCGCCGACCACGATCTTCCCATCCGGTTGCAGGGCCATGCAAGTCGCTGCATCAAGGCTCGATGCGAGCGAAATGCTCACCACGCCTCCGTTCCCGAAGGTGGGGTCGAGCCATACCTGGGCATGTAGCGTGATCGCCGGGAATATCGAAGCTGCCAGGAACAGGTTCCGCAAGGCCTTGGTGTACATGCGGGCGAAGTAAGCACTGTGGCTCCATCGGATCATCATTACCTGTGCGATCGAATCGGGCGGGCGTTCCGATCGTCCGCGTAACGGCAATGCGCATCTTCGTATGGCCATGCGACCACGGCATGGTCGTTGTCCACACACCCCAACCCCCACCGTCATGCATCCAACACGAACGCTGCACGTTATCGCACTTTCCATGAGCCTTTGCTTCGCCCGGACCACAAGCAACGCTCAGGCGACGCCTGCATGGAGTTCCACGCCGGGTGGTGCCATCGCGTGGATCCGCACCACCAGTACCGGCAACCTGGTCACGTGCACCAGTGAGGGATTGAAAGGCATCGACCCCTCCACCGGTAGCTTGAGTTGGACGGTAAAGGAGCTCGCGAACGCTCCGGAGAGCGGATTCGAGGAGATCGCCGGGACGCCTTTCATCTCCTCCATACCCGCCGGGGCAGACGACCAGCTCGTCATACTCGAACCCTTTGGTGGCACGGTGCTGTTCAGCAGCCAGGAAAGCGGTATCTCCCACATCGCCAGCAAGTACTTCCTGTACGCCAACAACGCCATCGTATTGGTCGGCCAGCGTGTGGATAAGAGCCCGGTGATGGCCTGCGTGGATATGGCGACCGGCAAGGTGCGATGGACCAAAGAGGACGCCTTCAGCAAACTCACATCATGCGCGAGTGCCGGAACGGATGCCATCCTCGTCGGAACGCTCTTTTTCGCCTACAAGCTCGATGCCAACACCGGAGCCGAGCTTTGGAAGCAGAGCCCCGATCCCAAATTCGCCAGTATGGCCGGGCTGATGGGCATGCTCGACAAGGGTGGTGCGAACCTGAAGGGGCCCGCCGCACAGACCGCTGGGATCTTCCTCACCTCGGATCATGCCCCGGAACTCTGCTTCATGGCCATGCAGCAGACCAAGCAGAGTGAAAAAACGGACAGCCAGGGCAAGACCACCACCACCATCACCTACAGCACCTTCATCAACGCCTTCAGGATCAGCGACGGCAGCTACGCATGGAGCCAACCCCTGCAGATGCAACAACAACTCGGCACGCTGGTGCCTTTGAAGCAAGGCCTGCTCGTCGGCGCGGCGGACAACAACGGCGCGGACCTCCTGGACTACACCACAGGCAAGGGCATCTGGGGCAAGAACGGCAAAGGCATCAAGGTGAGCGGACCGCTCAGCGGTGCGGTGGAAGTCGGCGATAAAACTCTGGTGACCTCCGGTGGCAAGGACGCCGTGGCCATGCTCTTCGATGCCAGCGGCAATGAGGCCTGGGAAAAGAAGGTGAAGCTCGATGGTTCCATCCAGCAGGTCACCCGAATGTCCGATGCGCTGCTCATCGGAAGCACGGAGGAAGTGGATGTGGTGAAGATCGCCACCGGTATTTCGGTACTGGGCAAGCCGTTCAAAGGCGGCGCCGGCACGGCGGCCGTGAGCGAGAACGAGGTCTACCTCTTCAACAACAAGGACCACCTGTTGTACCGCATGCCCACGGGCGGCACGGCCAGTGCGGTGGGTACGATGCCGATCGAGTTCGAGGGCAAGGAAGGTGCGAGCAAGATCGAAGTGATCCCGGAAGGCATCCTGGTAAGCAGCGACCAGAACATCGCCCTGCTCGGGACGGACGGAAACCTGAAATACAAGAAGTACTTCCCCGCTCCACGCGAGAGCGGACTGATGCGCGCCCTGCTCTACGCGAACGCCGTGCGCGCCGCGTACTACACGGCGGCCTTCGGGTACACGAGCGCGGCTTTCGGTGCCGCCAGCCAGAACATCCGGGTGACCGATGCGGGGTCCGCTGCCGGTAAAGAGATCACCGGGCAGCTCTCCAACATCTATGGCAACGCATCCTCCATGGCGATGGACTACACCAAGCGGTTCATGGAGCGAGCCAGTGCCCGGTTCAAGGCCACCACCAGCACGAGTGCCGTGCAGTACATCCTCAGTGATGCTGGTAAGCGTGAGTTCGTGCTGGTGCGTGTGACCAAGAAAGACGGGACGATCGGTGACACCATCGCGCTCGGGAAGGACAAGACCCCGATGTACGAAGTGGACGATCTCGACCACACGATCTACCTGGTCAGCGGAGCCAACGTTGTGGCGTACCGATGAGGTTTCTCCCCTCGACCACGGATGTAGCCTTTACCCGGCCGCCTGTGCCACTTGGACAAGGCATACCTTAGCACGCACACCTTCACACAAGAAGTGGATGGGTGCGACACCGACCAACAGGCCCATGGCATCACCTGAAAAGCGCGACAAGGAGAAAAAGCGGCAACAACGGCAGGAGGAGAAGAAACGCCGCAAGGAAGAGCGCAAGGCCAACTCCGCAGGCGGCGGGCTGGAGAACATGATGGCCTATGTGGATGAGAACGGGCAGCTCACCAGCACGCCGCCCGATCCATCGAAGCGCAAGGAGATCGACATTTCGGAGATCCAGATCGGTGTGCCGCGCAGGAGCGCCGAAGAGGAGGTCCCGGAACAACGCATCGGCCGCATCGATTTCTTCGACACGTCAAAGGGTTTCGGATTCATCCGGGAAGAAGGCAGCCAGGAGCGGTTCTTCGTCCATGTGAGCGGGCTGCTCGACGAAGTGAAGGAGAACGACCGGGTGACCTATGACGTGGAACGTGGCCCGAAGGGTATGAACGCCGTGCGCGTGCGGAAGGTTTAGAGGCCCGGGCATCACGGCTCTTCACGTCGCGCTTCACCGGCCGATCACGGTAGCTGTTGTGTTCGGGTATTGTTCGGTGTGGTACTGCCCACATTCACCAGTATCGGATCACGGTCATTGCCGCTGCCAGTGTACTTCACCTCCGCGTTCATGTTCACGTCACGGGTGCTGTAGGCGTTGGTGACCACATTGTTCGGTGTCGTGCTACCCACGGTGACCAGGATCGGATCGCGGTCGTTGTTGCTGCCGGTGTACTTCACTTGTCCGTTGAAGGACACATCGCCGGCCCACAAAGCCTGGGTCGGGAACGCCCCGGAAATGCTCTTCACCGGGGCCGTGCCGAAGATGCTGGTAGCCGCGCTTGTGAAGTCGATGGTCGTCGGGGAGGAACTCAAGGCGACAGCAGAACCTGTCATGCACCCCAGGTGGTTCCGATGACGCACGGCAACGTAATAGCTGCCCGGTGGAACGGAGAAACTCACCGCCGATGTGCCGTCCATGCCGACCACATGCCCATCGCGTTGAACAAGCGCTGCATGCGAGGCCAGGATCGTTGAAGGCGTACCTATGTCGCGCAGTTCCAACAACACCCAGTCCGTGATGGCGTCATTGCCGGTTACGGCCAGGACGGGCGCAGTGGTGCTTTCACCTCCGCCGCCGCCTGAGTGAGTGTAGCCCAGCGCTGCGAACGGTTCGCTGGTGGGCAAGGCACCTGCGCTGCGCAACGCATCGCTCATCAGGCCGGTGGAGGCCGAATAGGCCCCTTCCAGGAACACGCGCGCGGCCACCGATACGCTGGTCGCGGTACCGGTCATCGCCTTGCTGCCGGTGAGGGGCGCTGCGGCACCGTCGCTGACGCTGCTGGCTATGGAGAAGGCGCTGATGAAGCCGGACGACGGCACATAGGTGACGGCCGCCAGCAATGTGTTCACGTCCGCGATGGCACCGCTCGCGTGCCACACGCCCGAGGCGAAGGTGGAGGTCACCGCCCCGGAAGTCGCGGTGGACAAGCTTCCTGCCGCAGGGTTCGAGAGCGTAAGCGTCGCTGTAAGGTTCACATTGTCCACATCACCGGTCACGATGTCAACCAGATCCAGCGGTGTGTCCTGCGTATAGGCTTCCGCGGCATCCAGGTTGCTCGCCGTGGGCGCATCGTTCACCGGGAGCACGCCAATGCTGGCGTTCTCGCTCCACACGGAGAACGCACCGCTGGGGCTGAAGCTCGTGTTCGCCACACCGCCATTGGCACCGGTCGTCCGGTCCCACGCCACGAAGGACAGATAGCTGGCACCGTACCAATCGGGGTCGGGCTGGAAGTAGACCCGCGTTCCCGCATCGGCCGCCAACAGACGGGCAGCCGCAGGGCTGGGCGAGCCCAAGGACTGCCAGTTATCACCGTTGTCGAGGGAATAGTACCATACCCCATTGATCGCGTCCGTGCTGATCACGGCCATCCCCGCCAGAGCCCCTGCATCCTGATCCACCACATTGTCCAGCCCACCCGCTTCGCTTTCCAGATCCACCACATCGCTCACCAGTGTACCTACCGGTCCTGTGGGTACACCGGCATCTTCCGCCATGTTGGTCAACATGGGGTTGATCCAAGTGACCAGCACCGGCGCGTGGTTCATCACCACCGGCGTGAAGGCCTTGCTTCCGGTTGCGGCCAAGATGCCATCGCTCACGCTGGTGGTCATCGTGAAGGCGCTGAAGTAGTTCGCCGACGGTGAGAAGATGAGATCGGCGAGCAGCGCGTTCACGTCGGCGGTCGCGCCGCTGGCTGACCACACGCCCGCACTGAACGTGGAGGTCACCGCGCCCGAAGTGCCCACATTGAGCGAGCCGGCCGACGGATCGGAGAACGTGAGCGTGGCCGTAACGTTCGCGTTGTCCACATCGCTCGCCACGATGTCGATCAGCGCTAGCGCGAGGTTCTGGCCGAAATCCTCCGCAGCATTGAGGTTGGTGGCCGTGGGCGCATCGTTCACCGCGATGCCGGTCATGGTCTTGCTGCCGGTGACCGGTGCGGCGATGCCGTCGCTCACGCTGGTGGCGATGGTGAAGTTGCCGTTGAAGTCCGGGGTCGGGGTGAACGTGAGCGCGGCGAGCAGCGCGTTCACGTTGGATAACGCACCACTTGCCGACCAGACACCCGCGCTGAAGGTGGAGGTCACGGCGCCCGAAGTCCCCGTACTGAGCGACCCGACAGCCGTGTTGGAGAGCGTGAGCGTGGCGGTGACCAAGGCATTGTCCACATCGCTGATCACGATGTCAAGAAGGTTCAGCGTTACATCCTCCGAATAATTCTGGGGGGCATTGAGCCCGCTGGCCGTGGGCGCGTCATTA
>CAZYPC010000082.1:0-19753 GCA_964649165.1 uncultured Chryseobacterium sp. | reverse complement strand
ACTACATCAGCGCCATGCCCACCAACCTCTACGGGCCCAACGACAACTACGACCTGAACAACAGCCATGTGCTGCCCGCGCTCATCCGCAAGTTCCACATGGCGAAAATGACCGGAGCTCCCAGTGTGGAGGTCTGGGGCACCGGCTCGCCCATGCGGGAGTTCCTGCACGTGGACGACCTGGCCGACGCCTGCTTCTTCCTCCTGCAGAACTACGACGAGGAGATGTTCGTGAACATCGGCACCGGCGAGGACCTCACCATCAAGGCGCTCGCCGAGATGATCAAGGACATCGTGGGCTACACGGGCGAACTGAGGTGGAATACCGAGAAGCCGGACGGCACACCGCGCAAACTCATGGACGTTTCCCGCCTGCACAAGTTGGGCTGGAAGCACCGCATCGGTTTACGCGAAGGCATCACCAGCGTGTACGCCGAGTTCGCGAAGAGTGAACTGGCTTCGGCCTCCGGCACCGCCAGGGCCTGATCCGGGAACGAATGCGCGGCGCCCTCGGGACATCCCGGGGGCGCTTTTCGTTCTCCCCTTCATGGAAGTTGCAACCTCCGGTCACCGAGTTCAGTGTCCCGTGCGGGCAGCAGGCATCACTTCGATGTGATCCATTACGCATGACGAACCGCAGTCCCTTCCGATTCCTCGTGTCCGTGCTTCTTCTGGTGATGACCGTGCCCGCTGGCGCGCAAGCCTGGCAATGGGCCCGGGACCTGGGCGGCACCGATGCCGATATCGGCAAGGATGTATGCCTCGACCCGCAGAACAACGTGCATGTGGCCGGCTGGACCATCGGGGAGGTCACCGGTGATTGCGCCCCACTCGCCGGCACCGGAGCCAGCAGCATCTTCCTGGCCAAGTACGACCCCTTCGGTTCGTGCCTTTGGTCCCGCGTGGAGGGTAGCCCCGGGGATGACGTGGCCCGCGGCATCGCCACTGATGCCCAAGGTAATACCTTCATCACCGGATCGTATTCCGCACTGGCGCAGTTCGGCGGCAATACCCTGGGTGTGCAGGGAGATGCGGACGTCTTCGTGGCCAAGTACGGACCGGACGGCGACTTCCTTTGGGTGGCCCACGGCGGTGGGCCCTTCGATGAGCAGGGTTCGGCCGTGGCCACCGATGCCGAGGGCAACGTGTTCGTCTGCGGCCGCTACCGCAGCACCTGCGTGTTCGGCGCCTTCACCATCGGCACGGCGAACAACAACTTCGACGCCTTCCTCGCCAAGCTGGACGCCGATGGAAACTGGCTCTGGGTGCGCCGCGCGGGCGACATGGGTGGGGAGGAGGCCACCGCCGTGGCCGTGGACGGTGCGGGCAATTGTTACATCACCGGCTGGTTCTCCAGCCCCATCGCCGTGTTCAGCTCCCACCAGGTGAGCTCCGTCGGCGGAGCGGACATCTTCCTGGCGAAGTACGGGCCCACCGGTACCTGCATCTGGGTAACCAGCGCGGGCTCGGGGTCCTCCGATCAGGGCAACGCGCTGGCCCTCGACGACCTGGGCCGGCCTTACGTGAGCGGTGTGGTGGCCGGCGACACCGCGCACTTCGGCGACATCAGCCTGCCGCCGGAGCACGGCGAGGCCGACGACCTCTTCCTGGCACGGTACAACGCGGAGGGCGACTGCATCTGGGCCGTGCGTGCTGGAGGGCCGGGCGGGGACGCGGCCACCGGCCTCTCCTTCATCGAGCGCGATGTCTGCGTACTGAGCGGCCAATTCACGGATACGGCCTCCATCGGTGGTACCACGCTTCAAGCCGTCGGCGGAACCGATGTGTTCACCGCCGGGTACGATACCACCGGGGCCGCGCTCTGGGGCCTGCAGGCCGGTGGCGCCGCTTACGAGCAGGCCGGCAAGGTGGTGGGCACCGCCACCGGCGCGGCCTACACCACGGGCAGCTACGATACGCAGGCCATGTTCACCGGATGGCAACTCGATGCCGTGGGCGGCTCGGACCTCTTCTTGGCCAAAGTGGGCGAGATGGCCACCGCATTGCCTTCGGCGGTACTCGACCCGGCCATGCTCACTTGGGACCCGGCAACCGGCCTGCTCACCATTACCGATGACCAGGGAAGCGGAACGCTTACCGGCCTACTCCAGGTCATGGATGCTGCCGGGCGCCTTGTGCGGGCCCTCCCCGTGCGAGGCCAGCGCACCTTGGCGCTTGGTACGCTGGTCACGGGGCTGTACATGCTCCGGCTCACCACGCCCGGTGGCAGCTGCCTGCTGCGCATCGCCGCAGGGCAGTAGGACGGTACCGGCACCACCGCCGGGCGGCTGTGCGGATGCGGGAATTCCGCACCTTGGCCTCATGCGACAGCTTCTGCTTTTCTGCGGCCTGGGGGCCGCCTTGGCCACTACCGCCCAACCGGATTGGGAATGGGGCAGGAACGGCGCCGGCACGGGGAATGAGACCGGCTGGGCCATCTGCACGGATGCCCAGGGCAATAGCTTCGTGGCCGGCTCCTTCAACGGACCCTCGCTCACCTTCGGCACCACCCAATTGGTGAATCCGGAGCCCGACCACGCCGACGTCTTCCTCGTGAAGTACGACCCCGCAGGCCAGGTGCTCTGGGCGCGCAGCGGCACCGGCTATGGGTATGACAATGCCAATGCCCTCGCCGCGGACGCGCAGGGCCATGTGTTCATAGCCGGCATCATCAGCGGCTCCTGGACGCTCGGGGGCGATACCTTGGTAACTCAGGGGCAGGGGGGCTACGACGCCTTCCTGGCCAAATACGATGCGGACGGTACCCTGCTCTGGGACCGCCAGATCAGCGGGATGGCGGACGAATCAGTGAACGGCCTGGCGGTGGACGCCAATGGCGACGTGCTGCTCGTCGGGGAATTCAGCAGTGACATCATCACCCTTGGCGGCATCGAGCTCCAGAACGCGAACACCGGCTCCAATACGGACGGCCTGCTCGCCCGCTATGACGCCGACGGCGAACTGCTCTGGGCGCACACTGCGCGTGGCCCGGGTTTCGAAGGCATATTCGCGGTGGATGTGGACGCCTTGGGCAACGCGGTGATCACCGGCAGCTTCAGCAGTGCGCACCTGGCGCTGGGAACCGATACGCTGGACAATGGCCAGGCCGGGCTGGGCGATGTGTTCATCGCCAAGTACGGCCCGCAGGGCGAGCTGCTCTGGGCCACCAGCGTGCCCGCCACGGACGATCAGAGCGGGCATGGCGTGGCGGTGGACAGCGAAGGAGACGTCGTGATCAGCGGCAAATTCAAGGGCGCCAGCTTCCCCATCGGCGATACCACGCTCCAGAACACCGTCTTCTTCTGGTTCGACGCTTTCGTGGCCAAGTACCACGCCGACGGTAGCTTCGTTTGGGCCGCGTGCGGCGGCGGCGACCTGGATGATGAGGCCTGGGCCGTGGACACCGACCCGCAGAACAACGTGTTCTTCTGCGGCATCAGCCAGGGCGAGATCTGCTCCTACGGTGACCTCAGCTACGCCAGCTTCGGTCTGCAGGACATGGTGGCCGCCAAATACAGCCCTGATGGCGAACTGCTCTGGCTGCTGCACGAAGGGGGGGATGGCGATGACATGGCCCTCGACATGACCGTCGATCCTTTCGGCCAGGCGCTCCTCACCGGCGCCTTCGGTACCGATACCGTGGCGCTCAGCGGCACCTCGCTCATCAACAGCGGCTATCAGGACCTCTGGGTGCTGAAACTCGGCACCCAGAGCACCGGCCTCGCGGAAACAGCACCGGTGAACGTGCTGCTCTACCCCGTGCCCGGCACCGGCGCGGTTACCGTGACCTGCGACCGGCTCATCAGCCAGGTGGTGGTGTACGATGCCATGGGCCGCACACTTTACCAGGCCCGGCCCCAGGCCCAGCAGGCCCAGCTGCGCGTGGAGGCCCCGGGCACCTACGTGGCTCGCATTACCGTGGAGGGCAGCACGCTTACCCGGCGGTTCATTGCATGCGAGTGAACGAGTGCGCTGGGCCCGACGATGAATGGTATTTCCGGCTCTGAAGGATGGACCGGCAGCGTTCTGTCCAATAGATCGTCATGGTGCGCGGTCATGTGCTCCACTCGAGTGAACAACACATTCCCGATGGTCATCAACAAGAGGGCGCCATCGCCACCCGGCACGTGATCCAGGAGTTCATCCGCTAGGCCAGCGGTGCGTTCAGCCCGATGCGCAGTTCGTTCGGCGTGCAGGGATCGACCACCACCACGCCCACGCCGTTCTTCGCGCAACTGCGGAAGAAGGCTCCGGACGGGATGATCATCAAGGTGAGATCGTTCTCGGCATATGTGCGCACCGCCGCTTCTCCTGTGAAGACGAAGAGGGTTACCTGCCCATCGGGGCCGGGCTCGTACTTGAAGTTGATCTTGCGTCCGGCCTCCCCGGAAGGCTCGGCCTGGACCAGGAGCAGTGCCTGCCCATGTAGCAACTCCTTCTGCACGGCCGCGCAATTCTCCGGTGTGCCATCATGACGGGCGATCGTCATTAGGTTGACCAGGTGGCCATTGACTTCTTCAGGAAATCGCATTCTCATGGTCGCGTCTTTGCGGCCACAAGTAGCGCGCCAAGGCGCACCTCATACGCAGGTTCCCGGGGCCGGGTTGAGGCGCACGTCTACCTTCGGCGGCCCTTGTTCCTCCATGCGTGCTCTTGCGCTGCTCATGTTCTTCTGTTTCCAGAGCTACCTGCTTCTGGCCCAGCAGAATGACGTCCCCCTGAACCGGGACATCTACTACGATATCGACCGGAACGGGGCGTGCAGGACAAGTACCATGCACACCGGCTTGCGCCCGATCATCGAGAGCCGCGCCGATCTTGAGAACGTGATGGGCTTCCGCCCGGACAGCTCACGGCACTATTACTACCTGACCACGAAGCTCTTTCGCGAGCATCTCATCCAAGTGAAGCATCAGGGCTTCAAGCTGAGCATCGATCCGGTGTTCCGCTTCGAAGCAGGCCGGGACCTGGTGGAAACAGCCGTGGCCAATGCCAACCGTTCCACCAACAACTTCAATTCGCGCGGCTTCTGGGTGAAAGCCGATCTCGGGAAGGACGTGTCCTTCCAGACCGGTTTCTATGAGAACCAAGCCATTCTGCCCATCTATCTCTATCAGTACATCCAGGAGTCGGGTGTCATTCCAGGACAGGGACGGGTGAAGGAATTCACCGAGCGCTCGTTCGACTTCAGCTGGGCGCACGGCAACGTGAGCTGGAGCCCCAAACGCTGGTTGAACGTACAGTTCGGCAACGGCCGGCATTTCGTGGGGAATGGTTACCGCAGCGTGCTGCTCAGTGACAACACCTTTCCTTACCCGTACCTGAAGTTCAGCGCGCTCACCAACGACCAGCGCTTCCAATACACGACGATCAATGCGCGCTTCCAGTCCGTGAACGATCCCGGTGACCGGTTGCCCACTGGCGAAAGCCTGGAGAGCCTTTTCTATTGGCGGCGGGCCAGCTTCAAGCACTTGAGCGTCAACCTGGGTCCCGCGCAGGTCGGACTATTCGAGGCTACGCTCTGGAAAAGCATCGACAGCACGGGCATCAGGCCGTTCAACGGGATGGAGCTGAACCCGGTCCCATTGCTGAACACGATCGTCAATGGTTTTGACGGGGTCAACAAGCAGCTGATCGGCCTGGATGCGAAGGTCCGGTTCACTGACCGTCTGTTCGCGTACGGCCAGTTCGCCTTGGACGATCCCACGCGCCAGCGCTACGCCTGGCAGGCCGGGTTCCATTGGTTCGATGTGTTGCGCCGTGACCTTCATGTGCTCGCGGAATACAACAGTGCCCAGCCGTTCACCTATTCGAGCCGGGAGACCCGCGGCAGCTACAGCCACTTCAATCAGCCGCTGGCGAGCCCGCTTGGTGCCGGATATGATGAAGCCGTGGTCATCGTGGACTACGGGATCCGTCAGAAATTCTGGCTGCGGGCCCAAGGCAGTTGGGCCAGCTTCCGCGCGGATACATCAGCCACAACGGTCAGCGGGAGCAACATCTTCGATACGCGTGAGGCCCAGGGTGCGGACAGTCTTTCCGTCAAGCGCGACCGGGGATGGCTGGACCTCAGCTTTTCCTGGAGGTTCAACCAGAACCAGAACACGAGCATCAGCGTGGGCATGATCACGCGGGATATCACCAACTCGCCGGATGCGCAGAACAGTCACTACCTCTATGTATGCCTGCGCACGAGCCTGTTCAACCGGTACTATGATTTCTGACGTCCGGCAACCAACGACCCGCAGCCCCCAACTTCCGACATTAGCCCCACACCCGTTTTGAGGCCACACGGCTACATACTGCTCCTCGGTTTCTTCACCGCCTTCGTCGTGGTGCTGTTCACCATGCCGAGCTTGATCAAGGTGGCGCGGATCAAGCACCTGGTGGATGAGCCCAGCGAAGAGCGAAAGGTGCACAGCCGCAGTGTGCCCACGATCGGAGGCATCATCATTTTCGCCGCCATCCTGTTCAGTTACAGCCTGTGGTTCCCTCAGGCCGCAATGCCCGGCGTGAAACTCGAGGGATTCAAGTCCCTCTATCTCGAGATGGGCGCGGCGTACAAGGATTTCAAGTTCACCATCGCGGTGATGGTCTTGTTGTTCTTCATCGGGGTCAAGGATGACATCATCGGCTTCAGCCCGGTGAAGAAACTGATGGGCCATATGATCGTCGGCTACATCCTGGTGGTGATGGGCGGTGTGCGCATCAACGACATGCACGGGATCTTCGGCATTTACGAACTACCGGTGGAGATCAGCATCGCCTTCTCCTTCTTCACCTACGTCGTGCTGGTGAACGCGTTCAACCTGATCGACGGTGTGGACGGCCTGGCCGGTGGCATCGGCCTCATCGCTGCAACAGCGTATGGTATCTGGCTCTTTTGGGCCGGGGATATCGCGCTGGCGCTGCTGGCGTTCACGCTGGCCGGGGCGCTGGTCGGCTTCCTCGTGTTCAACTACCATCCCGCACGGATCTTCATGGGGGACAGCGGTTCGCTGATCATCGGAGCCGTCATCAGCATCCTGGCCATGCGCGTGATCGATCATGACATCAGCCGCCTGCCGAGGTGGCTGGCCGCTGTGCCCACGCCGCTCTTCGCCATGAGCGTGATCGCCTATCCGATCGTGGACACCTTCCGCATTTTCGCCGTGCGCATCGCGAAAGGCAACAGCCCGTTCGCCGCTGACCGGAACCACATCCATCACCGCTTGATGGCCTTGGGCCTCGGGCATCGCGGTGTGACCCTTGTGCTCTACTCATACGCGCTCACCATCATCGCCCTCAGCCTCATAACCCGCGACATCCTGCCGAACAAGGGTCTGCTCGTGCTGGGGACCACTGCATTCACGCTGGCCGTCCTGCCCTTCGCCATCTCCACGCGCAAGGCATCATGAGAGCCATCATCGGCGTGGGGATCGCTTCCCTGTCAGTTACCGTCTCATCCGCGCAGCAAGGCTGGCTGCCACTCAGCACGATCGTCGATCAGCCTTATACGGCGCACATGCGTTCGTACAAGTCGGACCCAGCTCTGCACAGCGCCATACGGCCCTATCTGCGAGAAGACCTGCATCTGATCAGCGAGGCCGATACCCTGTTGCCGAACGCCTGGAAGCCCTGGCTGGACAGCCTGACCGCCACTACTCGCAAGGTGTATGGCGCCCCGCTGCTCGAAGCACTGGTCGGTGCTTCGCCCGGAGAGAAGGACGTCATGAAGTTCCGATCCGGGTTCGGTGGCTGGGTGGAATGGAAAGCCAACCCGCGATTCACGCTGCACTTCGATGGCATGGCCTGGGCCGAGACCTTTCCGAACTACATGGACAGCCTGGCCCAAAGTATCCATGTGACCGCCGGCGAAGGGTACGCCGGTGACGGTCCGGCCTACATACATCACGACTGGAATGCTTGGGCGGACTACAAGGCCGGGAAGTACTTCCATTTCACCGTGGGACGCGGCAAGAACTTCTTCGGAGAGGGTCTACGCTCCCTCTTCCTGAGCGATAACGCATACAGCTATCCCTATATGAGGATCACTACTTCTGTATGGAAGATCCGGTACGTGAATCTCTTCGCTGCCATGAGCGACATACGGGGCACCAATGGCCGCTGGAACGATTTCGATCTGAAGTTCACCAGCATGCACTACCTGAGCTGGAACGCGCTGAAGCGGCTGAACATCGCTGTCTTCGAAGCCATCGTCTGGCAGGACAATGATCCGAACTACCGGCGTGGTTTCGACCTGAACTACATCAACCCGGTGCTGTTCTATCGCCCGACGGAATTCAGCCTGGGCTCACCGGACAATGCTTTGCTCGGTTTCGCGGTGAACGTGCGCGTCGGGCGGCGCTCACTGATCTACAGCCAGCTGATGTTCGATGAGTTCCTGTTGCGCAACGTGCGCGCCGGTGAAGGCTGGTACGGCAACAAACAAGGCCTCCAACTGGGTGTGGTCGGGCACGATGCGTTCAAACAACCCGGCCTCATGCTGCGCACCGAGTTGAACTACGTGCGGCCTTTCATGTACACGCACAGTGACACGCGACAGAACTACGCCCACTTCAATCAGCCACTGGCACATCCGTATGGCAGCAACTTCTGGGAACTGCTTGCGCAGGCGGAATGGCGGAAGGGCCGATTCGTCGTGTCCGAGGTGTTCAGCTTCGCAGTGCTCGGTCAGGATACCAGCGCGGAGGACCACAACAGCTATGGCAGCAACCTCTTCTTGCCCGAAAGCGCACGCCCCGTGCGCGATGCGGAAGGTCGGCCGGAGAATTTCAACTACTACCTGGCCGACCCGAACCAGGTGACCTTCTACCACAATGAGTTGCGTGCCGGCTGGCTGCTGGAGCCTCGCAGCGGTTGGATGTTGGAAGCCGCGTGGACCATGCGCTTGCGCACGCTGGAGTATGGAGAGGGGCTCACCACAAACTATTTCCGGGTGGGCATCTCGGCGAACCTGCGGGACAGGCATGTGTTCCAGGATGCACGATATCGGTTGGAGCGGTAAGGGGGCCTCATAAAGCGACATTTGCATGGCTGGCCACGCATGCATTCGCGCAGATCAAACTTCCGGTGAATTCCTGAAAAGCAGTTGGTTGCCCCCGTTCCGATGGAGCCACCCTTTTTCGACCTGAGCACAAAATGCGTGCTTGGCCAGCCATGCTTTTGCTTGGCTGCCCAGGATCCGCGTAGGGCCAAGTCCCTATAAAAAATCCACCTGCGGCGTTCCATCGCGAAGGGTACTTTCGCCGCCGTTTTGGAACGGCAGGTCGCGCTCAACTCATCCCTTTCTCTGGGTGAAAAGATCAAGGAGGTCGTTGCCCTGTTCAAGCTACGGCTTACGTCCTTGGTGGTGTTCAGCGCGGTGCTGGGCTACTGGATGGGCGTCCCGGCCGGGGGCTTCGACCTGACGAATGCCGGACTTCTCGCCCTGGCCGGTATGCTGGTGACAGGTGCCAGCAACGCATTGAACCAGGTGCTGGAGATCGAGGCCGACGGCCTGATGAGGCGCACGGCTGAGCGACCACTGGTGAAGGGAACTGTGGGCGTTGTTGAAGCCATCGTCATTTCACTCATTGTCGGTGCCTGCGGCGTTCTGCTGTTGTGGACGCGCTTTGGCCCCCTTACCGGCATTCTCGGGCTGCTCTCCCTCTTCATGTACGTGGTTCTCTACACCCCGATGAAGAAGCTGACGGCTTGGAGCGTGTTCGTCGGCGCGTTCCCCGGTGCGTTCCCGCCGATGCTGGGATATGTGGCAGCCACAGGCCATTTCGGCCTCGGCCCCGGTCTGCTCTTCGCGATGCAGTTCATGTGGCAATTCCCGCACTATTGGGCCATTGCCTGGGTCCTGCACGACGATTACCAACTGGCTGGCTACCACATGCTGCCCAGCAAAGGTGGGCGTGATGGCTATACCAGCTGGCTGATCGTGCTCTATACCCTGTTCGTCATCCCCGTGGGCACGCTCCCTTGGGTCTTCGGGTTCGCCGGCATCTGGTCGGCGACCATCGCGGTCATCTGCGGCCTGGTGATGCTGGTGCCGGCCGTGCGCCTGTTCCGATCACGGGACAAGAAGGACGCCCGCGCGTTGATGTTCGCCAGTTTCATCTACCTGCCCGTGGTGCAGATCGCCTACGTGCTCGATAAGGTATGACCGCGGAAGTCGCCACGGAAACCTCCGAACGGGACCTCAAGGTCCGCGCCCGAAAGAACGTCACATACCTGCTGATCTTCGCGATCGTCATGTTCTTCGTGGCGCTCAGCAGCGCCTACATAGTGAGCAAGAGCAGTACGGACTACTGGCTAAGCTTCCGCATCCCTGCGGCATTCTGGTACAGCACCGCCCTTATCGCGGTGAGCGGCCTGACGGTACAGATGGCCCTGTGGACGGTGCGCAAAGGGAATGGCCGGGGCGCGGCGCTCTGGCTGGTCGTGACCTTCCTTTTAGGCCTCGCATTCACCAGCACCCAGTTCAGCGGATGGGCGGACCTGGCTTCCCGGAAAATGAGTTTGGTCACGGACAAGATCACCATGACACAGGGAGTCTATGGCGAGGACTTCACCATCGCGCGGAAGGGCGTGACGCTGATCCAAGAGGGCGGCCAGTACTACATGCCCGATGATACCGCACGGGCCAAGCCCCTGAACGCGGACATGGCCGATTTCTGGAACGCCTCCAGCGGCTATTTCTATGTGCTCACCGTGGGCCACTGGCTGCATCTGCTGGGCGGGCTCATCGTTCTGCTGGTCCTCACGGTGAAGGCCCTGATGGGCCGGTACAACGCGGTATACCACACCGGCGTGTGGCAGGGGACCGTCTATTGGCATTTCCTTGGTGCGTTGTGGATATACCTCCTTTTGTTCATCGCGACCGTTCACTAACATTGCGCCCGCAATAAAGGACCATGTCAGGAGAAGCGAGCAAGGCCATCCCCAACGACGTCCTCTGGGGCGGCGGACGTTCCCCGTTCAGCGTGAGCTACGGGAAGATGATGATGTGGTTCTTCCTGGTGTCCGACGCCTTGACCTTCAGCGCGCTGCTGGTGGGCTACGGCTTCGTTCGCCACAGCATGGGCCCCGGCGAGAGCTGGCCCATGGGGGAGAGCGTTTTCCGCGCACTGCCATTCACCAGCGGCGATTTCCCGCTGATCTACGTGGCTTTCATGACGGCCGTCCTGATCTTCAGTTCGGTGACGATGGTACTCGCCGTGGAGGCGGGCCACCGCATGTACAAGCAGGGCGTGATCAAGTGGTTGTTCCTGACCGTGATCGGCGGGGCCATCTTCGTGGGCAGCCAGGTGTGGGAGTGGAGCCACTTCATCCACGGCAGCGGCGGGTACATCACCATGGCCGATGGCGAGAAGTACTGGGTGAAGACCGGCGGCCACGGGGGTGGCGATGCCGCTGCGGCACACGATGGGCATGCCGCAGCCGCCGGGCACGATGAACATGCGACGGCAGGGCATGATGCCCATGGGGCAGGTGCTGTGCACGACGCGCATGATCCCACGGCCGACCCCGCGTTCCATTTGGAAAAGGCCGACCCGGGCGGACGCTACCTCAAGTCTGACGGCGGCCCGCTGTCACATGAAGAGTCCGTGAAGCTCTTCCACGAGAAGGTCTCCTACACCCACGGCGCGAGCCCGATGTGGAGCAGCACGGGCGTGACGGACAATGAGTATGGCCCGCCCCAGTATGCCGGGTTCTTCTTCTTCATCACCGGATTCCACGGCTTCCACGTGTTCAGCGGGGTGGTCATCAACTTGATCATCCTGCTGATGGTGGCCCGGGGCGTGTTCCATCGCCGTGGTCACTATGAAATGGTCGAGAAGGCCGGTCTGTACTGGCACTTCGTGGATCTGGTCTGGGTGTTCGTGTTCACCTTCTTCTACCTCGTTTGACCAAACGCCTTCGCCGGGCTACGGCGGTCTGAAATGGAGCGCGACGACATCATCGAGTACAGCCTGGATGCCCATCACAGCGAGGAGCATGGCCGCGCGGTACGCCGGAAGATATGGCTGGTAACGGGTTTTCTGGCCGTGGTGACGGCCGTGGAGGTCTTCTTGGGAGCGTATTGGCGCTCCTTTCTCAGCGAGGACAAATGGCAGATGGTGAAGTGGAGCTTCATCGTGCTCACCCTGGTCAAAGCCACGTACATCGTGATGACCTTCATGCATCTGGGCGATGAGCGCCGCAACATCCGCAGCATCATCCTCCTGCCCTACGCGCTGTTCATCATCTACCTGATCTTCATCGCGCTCTGGGAGTCGAACTACATCAACCGGATGCTGGAGGCCTTCCAGTGAGCACGGATCCGGTCAACAAGCGCACCCAACGCATCGTTCTCGGCATCCTGCTGGGCATCGTCCCGGCAGGATTGCTTTTTTTCAAGCTCTTCGAGAACCATTACACCACGTTGCCCCATTACGGCCAGCACGAGGTGAACGCTCCCGGCGACACCACGTATTTCCAAGTGCCCGAATGGTCGTTCACGGACCAGGATGGCAACATCGTAAGCAGTGAAACTACGAAAGACAAGATCCTGGTCGTCGACTTCTTCTTCACCACGTGCAAGAGCATCTGCCCGATCATGACCACGCGCATGGCCGGCCTTCAGGTGAACCTGCCCCTGCACGACGAGGCATACAAGGACGTGCTGTTCCTGAGCCATACCGTGGATCCGGAACACGATACCCCCGACGTGCTGAAGACCTATGCGCGCGAGCACAAGGCCGATACCGCGCGCTGGAAGTTCCTCACTGGTGACGCGCCGACCATCTACCGGCAGGGTAATCTCGGTTATTTGATCTCCGTACTGGAGGATACCACGCCGCCGTCTTTCATTCCGAAGGAACTGCGAAACCCGAATGAAGCTGCGGTCGACACCGCCTACGCCGAGCGCTTCGTGCATTCGCCCAACTTCGTGCTGGTCGACAAACAACGGCACATCAGGGGCGTGTATGACGGCACCACGTCCACTGGGATGAAGGACTTGGTGAATGACATCAAGTTGCTCATCGGCGAGGAGCGGAAGCGAAAGCGCGAGGAAGAGAAGTGAACATGAAGCAGGCTTACCCAGCTCGTGCGGTTACCGTTCCGGAGAAGCCCGCCAAACGCTGGATCTGGATCCTGTCGAGTGTGGTCTTCCTGGCCGTCGTCGTGCTGAACCGTGTACAGGTGCCTGCTCCTGACGGCTTCGATGTCCATGTCTTCGCACGTATCAACGCGGGCATCAATAGCCTGGTGAGCGTGTTGCTGCTGGCGGGACTCTTCACGGCGAAGGCCGGCAATTGGAGCGCGCATCGCCGAGTGATGCTCACGGCCATGGTGCTCTCTATCTGCTTCCTGGTCTCCTACATCCTGCACCACCTTTTTGCCGGAGAAACCACCTTCGGAGGGACCGGGGCTATCAAGACCTTCTACTACATCATCCTCGCCACACATATCCTGCTGGCGGGAGGGTCGTTGCCCTTCATCCTGCTCACCGCCTATCGCGCCCTCAGCGCGGAGTACCCGCACCACCGGAAGCTGGCGAAGCGCGTGTGGCCGGTCTGGTTCTATGTGAGCGTGACCGGCGTCGTGGTCTACTTCCTCATCTCGCCCTACTACTGAACCCCCTCCCCACCGTCCCAGAAGGGGAGGACGTACTTTCGCCGCATGAAGCGCTGGCTCCTGCTGCTGTTGCTCCTGCTCCTGGTCCTGCCGCCTGATGCTCTGGCGCAGGGCTGTGCCATGTGCAAGGCTACCGTGGAAAGCGGCCAGGATCAGAGCGGCATCTTCGGCGGCCAGCAGGCGGTGGGGCAGGGGCTCAACAAGGGCATCCTTATGCTCATGATCGTCCCGTACATCCTGCTCTTCCTGTTCTTCCGCAAACGCATCGTCGGCTTCTTCCGGGAGTTCGCGAGCGCGAAGGGATGAGGACCCTTCTGCACTGCGCGGGTATCTGCTTTCTTCTGAACGCCTGCGACCAGCCGCCGCTTCCTCCATGTGAGTACAGCTTTCCGGATTGCTGTGTTTCGTTCAGCAATGAGACCGGTTTGGGGATCGAAACCATCCTAATCCGCACAAGCGATGGAGATTCTGTTCGGTACGGTGCCATGGGTCCAGGTACGCAGGCGCACATGCTGCTCCCGGCGGCCGGCGAAGCGGAATATGCGATCTGGGCATGGACCGAGAACGGAAACATCCTGAGCGGGAAATGTGGCTATTACGAGGGTGGATATTGTATCCACAACCGGATCCTGACCGATACCATCCTCGAAGAGATCCGGTGATGCGCCGGTGACTTCCCTGCACGGGCCTCCTATATTCGCCCCACGTTCTTTCACTCCCGGCCCCAGGCCGGTACGCTTATCAAGAAAGGCTGAGGGATATGGCCCGATGAAGCCTTGGCAACCACTCTCCACCGGAAGGCGGAGGACAGGTGCCACTTCCAACCGACGATCGCGGTAAACACCCACCGCGATCGACGGACAGATGAGCTGCGATCAGGTCACACGACATCCTGTTGATGGATGTGCCCTTTGCAACCTCATCCAGCACAACGGGTGGGGTTTTTTTGTGACCGCACATGAAGACACTGGAACAGCTCTCGAACGAACGCATCCTCGTCCTCGACGGCGCTATGGGCACCATGATCCAGAAGCTCGGCCTCACCGAGGCGGACTTCCACCCGAAAGGCATGGAGGACCACAAGATCCTGCTCAAGGGCAACAACGAACTGCTGTCGCTCTCGCGCCCCGAGGCCATCCGCACCATCCACGAGCAATACTTGGAGGCCGGTGCCGACATCGTGGAGACGAACACCTTCTCCGCCACCAGCATCGCGCAAGCGGAGCATGAGTGCAGCCACCTGGCGCGCGAGATGAACCTCGCCTCGGCACGCTTGGCCAGGGAGGCCTGTGACAAGTACACCGCGATGGACCCGAGCAAGCCGCGCTTCGTGGCCGGTGCCATCGGGCCCATGAACAAGACCGCCTCGCTCAGCCCCGACGTGAACGATCCCGGCTTCCGCGCCGTCACCTTCGATCAGCTCGTGGCCGCCTACAAGGAGCAGGTGGAGGCCCTGCTCGACGGCGGCGTGGACATCCTGCTGGTGGAGACCATCTTCGACACGCTCAACGCCAAGGCCGCCTTCTACGCCATCGACGAGGTCTTTGAAGAGCGCGGCACTAGAGTACCGCTCATGTGCAGCGTCACCATCACCGATGCCAGCGGGCGCACCCTCAGCGGCCAGACCATCGAGGCCTTCCTCATCAGCATGCAGCACGTGCCGCTCTTCAGCATGGGCCTCAACTGCGCGCTGGGCGCGGCCCAGATGCGGCCCTACCTGGAGGTGATCGCCGAGCAGAGCCCCTGCCGCGTCAGCATCTACCCCAACGCCGGCCTGCCCGATCAGATGGGCGAGTACCGCGAAACGCCCGCCGTCACCGCCCGCCTCGTGGGCGAGTTCATGGCCAACGGCTGGGTGAACGTGGTGGGCGGGTGTTGCGGGACGACGCCGGAGCATATCGCGGCGCTGGCGAAGGAAGCGACGAAGCATGCGCCGCGTGTGCAGCCCTTGGTTTCAGCTTGAGTTCAGCCGATTGATGCTAGCGCGGTCTACTTCCATGCAACAGGCATCCATAGGCCAGATGAACAAGGAGTACCGCTCCCCGATCTGGTCCTTGATCTGGGCTTGCTTGATCAATGTCATCGGGAATGTAGCGCTGTGGTCTGCCGCCATCTACTGGCGGTTCACGCATGAGGATGATCAACATAACGTTGACGCGATCATGCGCTTTATGTACGTGGGATACCTGCTTCTTCTTGTGAATGCCCTTGTTCTCTTCGTTGTGCTCGTGAGGAGCATACGTGATCGCAAGTGGACATGGACGGCCCTAGCGAGCATCCTCCTCCTGCTGCTCGCATATGAAGCCGTTTTCATCCGCGGTCTTTACGCCATTGTGTTCATTACACCTAAGCATGACGGCGCTTTCCTATGAGAGGAAGTTGAGCAAGAATTGAAGTAAAACTGGCGAAGAAGAGAATGTCCATCCCCACCTACTCCGGCCTCGAGCCCCTCCATACTTTCTCGTGTTTCTCCTCGCTTGCGGGCTTTCCGCTGCGATCGCTCACGCGAAACGCGACCTGTCATTCAGGTTGTTCATACCGTGTTGAACGTTCGAGTTTCCATTGCATGTCTCCGAAGTACTTTGACCTCCAGTCACTGACAGGAATCCCGACATAGCCATGGCCTACACGCTCACCCCGACCCGCCGCGCCGAATACCGCCGAACAACTCAGCGCAGCAACGAGCGAAAGCGCTTGGCTTTGGTTGAGGGATTGATAGCGCCGGTGCATCCGGTCAACACTCCGCGCTTCGACCCCAATGACCTGATGCCGCAACTGCCTACCAACGGACTGCGAGCGCTCAGCATGTTCACCGGAGGTGGTGGCTTGGATCTGGGTTTCGAGCGGGCTGGCTTTGGGCACGTTGCCGCATATGAGATCCTGAGCATCTGCGGTGAAACACTGCGGCACAACAGGCCTAATTGGACGATCCATGCGGGCGCACAGGGCGATGTGCAACAAGTGGATTGGAAGCGATACCGGGGCCGTGTAGACCTGATCCACGGCGGGCCGCCATGCCAGCCATTCAGTGTGGCAGGACACCAACGCGGCGCCGAGGATGAACGCAACATGTGGCCCTCATTCATCAAGGCCGTGCTCGCGATCAAGCCACGCGTGTTCGTTGCGGAGAACGTGCCGGGCCTGCTCAATCCGAAGTTCAAGGAATTCGTGCATGAGACCATCGAGGCACCGCTGAAAGGTCATTACAAGTTGCACCGCTTCATCATGCAAGCCGAGCGCTTCGGTGTGCCGCAGATCAGGAAACGCGTGTTCATCATTGGTTTCCGGGATGCGAAGGATCACGCACGGTACGTTCCCCCTACGCCTACGCATACAACCGACCTGGAACTTGTCGGTGCGTTATCACCAAGCATGACCGTTCGGAGTGCGTTGGGCCTTCCGGATATCGGTATTGACGGGATCGCACCAACGCTGCGTTCGGGATTCACAGGTCCGCGGTCATGCACCGGCGTGGTCAATAGCAAAGCATCCTTGGAGGTTTGGGGTGAGCTTCAGGTATGGCCGAATGGTGTTCAGAGCGATCGCGTCAAGGCTAGTCTGTTCCCGCCTGAGAACGGTCACTTCCGAATGTCCGTTCAGGATTGCGCGCTACTTCAGGGATTCCCGGCTGAGTGGGAGTTCAAAGGCGCGGTCTATCAACAGCTTGGGCAGATCGGAAATTCGGTTTGTCCGCCAGTGGCCTACCAAGTGGCAACCTCGATCCTGAACGCACTGGAGTAGCTCATGGCCGTACAGGACGATAGCCGCGAACAAGAGCTTTGCAACCTCTTCAATCTGGTCTGGGATCCGGAGCACTCGCGTGGTGGCGAGGATGCTTGGTTCGAGGCGAAGGTGAAAGGCCGCACGGTGCAGGTTCCGGTCGAGGTGAAGTCCACGACCACGGACACAGTGAGTACCGCACGCGATGTGGGCATGGACCACATTCGGAAGTGGCGAGAGAAGATCTGGGTGATCGGTTACTACGCGCGCTCTTCCGGCAACAAGCCGCGGCTGGTCTCCAGTCTCTGCTTATCACCAGCGGACATGGAGCCTTGGATCGCGCAGCTAGAGAACTACATCCGACCCGATTTCGAATTGGGCCAACGTCTCGCGCACAAGCTCACCATGGATGACGTGCGCTCGATCTGCGGTGACAAGTCCAGCTACTCCTTGACCGATGCCCAACGCTTGTATAAGAAGCAATGGACGGCAGCAGAGTATCGCCGAGCCATGGATCGTGACAACGGCTATTCACCTGAACGGATGCTGAATATCCTTCACCAGCGAGCGGAGTACTTGATGTCGCGAGGTGCCACCCTGAACAATCCGCACATCCCGAAGGGTTTCTTGAACCGATTTAAGGACCAACTGATAACCAAGGAACACGCGGCGCGCATTCGCGAGAAGTTCAAGGCCTTCGCTCCTCGCTCTTGATTTGACCCTTAATCCAAGCCTCGGGAGTCCCTGCGGTGAACCCGCATTTCCAATGTCCATCCCCACCTACTCCGGCCTAGAGCCGCTCCGCATTTTCGCAGGCGCCAACTTCGTCAACATCGGCGAACGCACGAACGTCACGGGCAGTGCGGCCTTCCGCAAGCTGATCAAGAACGGCCAGTACGATGAGGCCGTGAGCGTGGCCCGCCAGCAGGTGGAGAACGGCGCGCAGGTGATCGACGTGAACCTCGATGAGGGCATGATCGATGGCGTGGAGGCCATGCGCAAGTTCCTCAACCTCATCGCCGCCGAGCCCGACATCGCGCGCGTGCCGGTGATGGTGGACAGCAGCAAGTTCAGCGTGATCGAGGCGGGCCTGAAATGCCTGCAGGGCAAGGGCATCGCCAACAGCATCAGCCTGAAGGAAGGGGAGGCCGAGTTCCTGCGGCAGGCCAAGATCATCCGTCGCCTGGGCGCCGCCACCGTGGTGATGTGCTTTGACGAGCAGGGCCAAGCCGACACCTTCGAACGCCGCATCGCCATCGCCAAGCGCAGCTACGACCTGCTCACGCAGAAGGCCGGCTTCGCGCCGCACGACATCATCATCGACGCCAACATCCTCACCGTGGCCACCGGCATGGCCGAGCACGACCGCTACGCCATCGACTTCATCGAGGCCGTGCGCTGGATCAAGCAGCACCTGCCCGGTGCGCTCACCAGCGGTGGCGTCAGCAACGTCAGCTTCAGCTTCCGCGGCAACGAGCCCGTGCGCGAGGCCATCCACACCGCCTTCCTCTACCACGCCATCAAGGCCGGGCTCGACATGGGCATCGTCAACGCCGGGCAGATCGGCGTGTACGACGACATTCCGAAGGACCTGCTCGAACACGTGGAGGATGTACTGCTGGCGCGTCGCCCCGATGCCACCGAGCGCATGGTGGCTTTCGCCGAGCAGTTCAAGGGCGCGCCTTCCGCAGAGGCCGTGGCCGCACAAGCCGCCTGGCGCGAAGGTTCCGTGGAGGAACGCTTGAAGCACGCCCTGGTGCACGGCGTCACCGAGTTCATCGAGCAGGACACCGAAGAGGCCCGCGTGCAATACGTGGACCCCGTGCTGGTGATCGAAGGTCCGCTGATGGCCGGCATGAACGTGGTGGGCGACCTCTTCGGCAGCGGCAAGATGTTCCTGCCGCAGGTGGTGAAGAGCGCCCGCGTGATGAAGCGCGCCGTGGCCTACCTCGAACCCTTCCTGCAGGAGAAGAAGGCCGCGCAGGTGATCGGCACGCAGAAGGAGGGCGCGAAGAAGGTGCTGCTCGCCACCGTGAAGGGCGACGTGCACGACATCGGCAAGAACATCGTGGGCGTGATCCTCGCCTGCAACGGCTGGCAGGTGATCGACCTCGGCGTGATGGTGCAGAGCGCCACCATCCTGAAGACCGCCCGCGAGATGCAGGTGGACATCATCGGCCTCAGCGGATTGATCACGCCTTCGCTCGATGAGATGGTGCACGTGGCGAAGGAGATGGAGCGCGAAGGCTTCGAGACCCCGCTGCTGATCGGGGGCGCCACGACGAGCCGCGTGCACACCGCCGTGAAGATCGCCCCGCACTACAGCAAGCCCGTGGTGCACGTGATCGACGCCAGCCGCAGCGTGCCGGTGGTGAGCAACCTGCTCAGCGACAACGAGCGCGACCGCTTCGCCGCCGAGGTGC